>DKWG01000014.1:9016-55927 GCA_002491605.1 Ruminococcus sp. UBA7158 | reverse complement strand
TTCGAGTCCGTCCACCAGCTCCAACAACAAATTGAATAGGGGAGAGTTCCCGAGTGGCCAAAGGGGGCAGACTGTAAATCTGTTGCTATTTAGCTTCGATGGTCCGAATCCATCCTCTCCCACCAAGAAAAAAGCCGAAAGGCTTTTTTTCTTTTGTACTCTTAATGAAACTTGTCAAGATTAATGGACAGATAAAAGAGTGAAAAACTGGTTTGGGATATAATAACCGATACCGGAATGTAGTCTTTCCGAATTGTAATATAGTTCAATGTAATCAACTATTGTTCTGGAAGCTTCTTCGAATGTGAGATGGCTGATATCAGCCATCTCACATTCGAGGGTTTTCCAAAAGCTCTCTATCGGCTGATTGTCACTTGGTGTACCGGGACGGGACATACTTTTACGAAATCCCTTTTCCTCTACAAGACGCTTTGTTTTCTTAGCTGTATACTGACATCCTCTGTCACTGTGATATACTGCGCCAATAGGTCTCTTAGGATTTCTGCCTACAGCCATTTTTAAAGCATCCTGCACCAGCTTCTGTGTTTGATTTTTAGCAATACTCCATCCCACTATCCGCCGGGTGGCAACATCAATGATTCCGCAAAGATACAATTTTGATCTATAGCATTTCAGTTCGGTTATATCTGAACACCAAAGATAGTTTGCTTCGGTTACTTCAAACTTGTTCTTTATTAAATTTTCTTCAATATACTGCTGCTCTGTTGGTTTAGTCGGTCTATGTTTACCGCTTCTTCCGCTTTTTGCGATAAGTCCGTGCTTCTTTAGTATTCTTGAAATGCGGTATTCACTAATGTCTATTCCTTTTGCAAGAAGTTCTCTGCGAATTCGTATTCTTCCGTAGTTTTGTCTGTGCTTTTGAAAACAGTTAATCACTTCCGTTTCAAGTTCTTTTTCTTCATTATCTTGTACTTTCGGAATACGGTAATATTCACTTCTCGACACACCCAACAGCCTGCATACTTCACTCGTTTGATATTTTGCTAACTTTGTTTTGGCGAATTTTACTCGTCTGCCGGGTGTTTCGCAAAGTATGCCGCTGCTTTTTTTAATATTTCGTTCTCCATTTTTAAGCGTTCGTTTTCTTTTATGAGTTTTTTTATCTCTGCATCGTTTGAACGTTGATGTCCTTTTCCCACAAACGCTTCTTCTCCAAACGCTTCATATTCGTCAATCCAACGGTAGAGCATAACCTTGTTTATGCCAATCTTTTCTGCTACTATTGCGTGCTTAATTCCATCTTTTATGACCAATTCACACGCTTTTATTTTGAATTCTTTACTATATGTCCGTTTCATTGTGAACACCTCTTTTTGCTATTTTATCATTCTCTCTTTTCGGTGTCCACTTTTACTATACAACTTTCGATTGTTCTCTTTTATGTTTCTCGATTCGTACTCAATACCTGCGTCGTCCAGCCGCTTTTTAGCCTTTTGACAGGTTGTGCATTTCGGATATTCGATGTATATCATACTATCACCTCTGCTTTGTGCGCCGGTATCGTTGATTAATGAATACCTGCACACTTGAAAATCCTTGATTCCCTTGACGTCTTGCTCTTGCTGCTCTGGAGTGAACGCTTTGAACGAGCAGGGAATCAGCGTGTTGCAGTGAAAAACAGCCTTCTGAATTTAAAGATGACTTCACCGTTTTTTTGCTTTTTGTAAACCTTTGCTGCCTTTTCGGTTATTTCGTCTGTAAGCTTTTTTGCCTCGATGCTGTTTAAAGCATTGAGATACGGTCTGAGCCTTGTTCCCTTTATCCACTCCACCATAGCGTCGACCGACGGCATATTGTGATAATAAACCGTCTCCCAAATATCAAAGCTATCGGTTAAAGATGAAAGTATGTCAAAGTACTCTTCACACATAAGCGTTGTATTTGGTTCTTCGGACATTGAAGTAAAGTTCCATTTATCCTCATTAATCGTTTCGCTCATAATTTTGAAAAGCATTTCTTGAGAATTAATCGGCATCTGAACTGCTAAAACTCCGCCTTTGCTGAGCTTCTTAAATATCTTCGGTATGAACTGCCGGTGATTCGGTATCCACTGTAAACAGGCGTTTGAGAAAATAATGTCGAAGTTTTCTAAGCTTGGGTTTTCGTCTGTTATGTCCAGAACCTTAAATTCAATGTCAGAATATGTCGCCTTGGCTTTATCAATCATATTTTCAGAGCTGTCAACGCCTAAAATATGAGCTTTCGGGAATCTGTCTTTCAACACCTTGGTGCTGTTTCCGGGACCGCAGCCGATATCGAGGATACTCATAGGATCAGTTAGCCCTATTCGCCTTGCTAAGTCAATAGCCGGCTGTGTCCTTTGAGCCTTGAACTTTAGATATTGCTCTGAATCCCATTCCGATTTATTAGGCATATTCCCTCCGCAAAATGCAAATCGTTTTACTTTGTCAGCTTAAACAGTGCAACGCCGTGAGGATTGACCGAAGCTGTAACACTGCCGTCTACCTTTGCGTCCTGCTTAGTCCATATGTCATGAGCCAAGCTTACGTCAATGCCTAAAAGTGATGTGTCAACGCTTATAGTGGTTACTGCCTCGCCTGCATTGAACAAGGCCAAGTAATAAGCCGAGCCGTCGGTAGAAGGAGCAAACCATGTTATCTGCTCGCAGCCGTCAACATTCTTTCTTTTGAGCATATGTGCACAGAAGCTCTTTTTCTGAATTTCAAGAAGCTCCTCGTTGGTCAGAATCGACATTGTGAAATCGTCCATCTTTGTCATTTCGCTGCCTATCATCAAGGGAGATCTCATCATGCACCAAAGCGACATCATGGTTTTTTGCTCGTCCTCGGTGAAGTGAGTGCGGTTGTCGGGGGAGTATACCTGATTTATTGCGCCTATAGGGAGCATATCTGCATCCGGCCAGTGACCTGCGCCGGCATGGCAGCACCAGTTTTCCGCACGCTCAAACATATTGTAGAGCAAGTCCCACTTGTCCCAGAAGTCGTCGGTTATACGCCACATATTTGCGTATTCCTTTAAGAATTCCGCCTGCGAAACCTTAGCAGGTCCGGGGGAAAGGCTTAAAACCATTTCTCTGCCGCTGTTCTTAATTGCATCGGCGATGAGCTTTATTTCTCCTTCGTTGTTGTCGTTGCGGCAGATATCGTCTACCTTGACGAAGTCGACGCCCCACTCTGCGTACAGCTCGAAAATGCTGTTGTAATAGTCACGAGCGCCGTCGCAGTTGGTGTCTGTTCCGTACATATCCGGATTCCACCAGCAGATGTTATTGTACACGGCAACGTCACGGGCTGTGTATTTGCTGTCTTTAATCTTAAGGTTTTCGGTAGCTGCCTGACGGGGAATTCCTCTCATAATGTGAATGCCGAACTTCAATCCGAGCGAGTGGACGTAATCGGCGAGCGGCTTAAAGCCCTGACCGTCCTTGGCTGACGGGAAACGGTTTTCAGCAGGCAATAGTCTTGAATATTCATCCATGACAAGGCTTGCAAACGGCTGATATGCGTGTGTCATAGCAGTCGGCTGATACCATTCTATATCAACAACAATGTATTCCCAGCCGTACTGTTTTAAGTTCTTGGCCATAAAATCTGCGTTTTGTCTTACTGTTTTTTCGTCGACAGCTGCGCCGTAGCAGTCCCAGCTGTTCCAGCCCATAGGGGGGTATAATGCAACCATACTTTCTCCGACCTTTCTTTAATGTTTGTTAAGGTGTTTTTAATAATTGGTAATAAGTGAAAATCGGGCTATGCGATGACAGTCGTCTGTAAAACCGAATCCATCGAATTTAATCCCAACGATACACTTTTAATAGATTATAATATATAAATTTATTAAACGCAATGAGCTATTGAGTCTTTTATGTTAACGTTTTCTGCAGAAATTGCCATAAACCTTAATGAAAAATTAATTGACACTCAATATATTTTTGTTATATACTGTTTAGGTACGCCGAACGCCTCATATCGCCGCAGCTTATAAAGTAGCGACGATTGTATGAGTGACTCGAGGCTGTCGGTTTCAAATAGACCGGCGGTTGGTTTTTAAGCGCTTCGGCAAGAGAAGCAAGGGGGATGAATAAGTGGGAAAAGAGAAGAAACGCCGCGGCGACAGAAAGGACGCTTACCTTGTCAGGGATGTAGATTCAATGCATTTTGTAATGCCGTATAACCTTCCGACAAGGGTAGCTAATGAAGCGGTGCTGAATGAGCTTGTCGACATAACAGCCATGGAGGAATTTTTAGCTAAGAAGAACGCAGGGGAAAACGGCGAAGGAGTTGATTTTAAATACACTCTGTTTCACGTTATCTCTGCCGCTATAGCTAAAACTATAGTGCTGCGTCCGAAGATGAATTATTTCTATTCGGGAAACAAGCTGTGGGAGAAAAAGGACATAAGGCTGTCCTTCGTTGTCAAGAAAAAGTTTGAGGATGATTCGCTTGAGGTTTTAGCCAACGTTTTCTTTGACAGAACAGGTATTAATCCGTTAGAGCACGTCCATGACGAGGTCAAAAAGATTGTGACTAAGGTTAGGGTGTCTGATCAGAGTAACCACATAGGCGACGTAATGGATATGTTTAAAAAAATACCGAGGTGTATTGTTTCGCTTATATTTAAAGTGCTGAGATGGATGGAGTTCCACGGCATATATCCGGCTTCATTGATGAACGGAGACCCGTATTATGCGAGCTGCTTTATTACTAATCTCGGCAGCATTAAAATGCACGCTCAGTATCACCATCTTGCAGACTGGGGAACTAACTCGCTGTTTTGCATTATAGGGGAGAAAAAGCCGAGCGCTTTTGTTACGCCGGACGGCGGTTATGAAGTTAAAAATGCGGTTGAAATAGGAGTGACGGTTGACGAAAGAATAGCTGACGGGGTTTATTTTGCAAAATCCATAAGGCTTGTTAAGCATTTGCTGGCTCATCCTGAGCTTTTGGAGCTTCCTATAGAAACACCGGTTGATTTTGAATGAGGAAAGGGGAAAATAACATGGCTATCGAAGTAAAAACACCTTGGCTTAATAATTACGGAGACGTAAGGTTTCATATACCGTATTTTCAGGGTTCAATGTGGGAAAACGTCATGGACGCTGCGCATAAATACCCCGATTACATAGCTTTTGATTTCATGGGCAAGAAAACAACCTACCGTGACTTTGAAAAGCAGGTAAACGACTGCGCAAAGGCTTTGTGCGCACAGGGTGTCAAGCCGGGACAGAGGGTAACAATCTGTATGCCGAACTGTCCGCAGACGGTTGTTATGTTTTATGCTGTCAACGCCATAGGCGCAATCGCAAATATGATTCATCCGCTTTCGAGCGAAAAGGAGATAGAATTTTATATCAACCACTCAAAGAGCGTCTTGGCTTTAACGGTTGATATGTTCTATTCAAAGTTCGAAGCTATTAAAGACGATATCAAGCTCGACACCTTGGTAATAACGAGCATTAAGGACGCACTTTCCGTCCCGATGAAGCTGGGCTATTCCCTGACAGAAGGAAGAAAGATTGCAAAGCTCCCCAAGGACGCCCCTATCGTAAAATGGAACGATTTTATTAAGAAGGGCAAGAGCTATACAGGAAAGTATATTGCCAAGGTAAATAAAGACGACCCTGCGGTTATTTTGTACAGCGGCGGAACTACCGGAACGACAAAGGGAATTTTGCTTTCTCATTTCAATTTCAGCGCACTTACAGCTCAGCTGTTTGAAACCAATCCGATGGCGCAGGCAGGCGATAAGATGCTCGCTGTTATGCCGATGTTCCATGGCTTCGGTCTGGGCGTCACCATTCACGCAATGCTTGCAAACGGCGGCAGATGTATACTTGTCCCGAGATTTACACCCGAAACATATGCTAAGGACATTGTTAAGCACCGCTGCAACTTCATAGCAGGAGTTCCGACGCTTTATGAAGCCTTGCTGCGTCAGCCCAGCATGGACGGAGCGGATCTGAGCTGCCTCAAGGGCGTTTTCTCGGGCGGCGACTCTCTTTCCGTAGAGCTTAAGAAGCGCTTTGACAAATGGCTTGCCGACCACGGCGCAACTATAAAGGTTCGTGAGGGCTACGGCACAACAGAGTGCGTTACCGCAAGCTGCTTAACTCCGATGCATTTATATAAGGAAGGCTCCATAGGTCAGCCGTTCCCGGATACATACTATAAGATTGTAGACGTCGGAACAAACATTGAGGTTCCTTACGGTCAGGAGGGAGAAATATGTATTTCCGGACCGTCTGTTATGCTCGGATACTTAGACCAGCCCGAGGAAACAGCTAACACCTTAAGAAAGCACGGCGACGGCAGAATCTGGCTCCACACCGGCGACCTCGGCATTATGGACGAAGAGGGCTTCATCTACTTTAAGCAGAGAATAAAGAGAATGATTATAACCAGCGGCTATAATGTTTATCCCTCTCAGCTTGAAAACATTCTGGATGGCTTTGAATCGGTTCAGATGAGCTGCGTTATCGGCGTTCCCGACCCTTATAAGATGCAAAAGATAAAGGCATTCGTAACGCTCAAGGCAGGATATGAGCCTACAGAGGAGACAAAGCAGTCGATCTTGGCTTACTGCAAGAAGCACATTGCAAAATATGCCATGCCGTATGACATTGAATTCAGAGACTCGCTTCCCAAGACTTTAGTCGGTAAGGTTGCATACAGAGTTCTTGAAGAAGAGGAGCTTAAAAAGATTGCCGAGAGCGAAAAGGCTGACAGCCCTGTAACTGTTTAAAAATCAATCAAAAGCCGTCGAAGTATTTTGGCGGCTTTTAGGCTTTTAATAAACGAGGAATGCTTTTATGACGACAAATTGCTTTAGTCCTGAATACTACGATAAATTTAACTGCATAGCTTCAGCCTGCACAGACAGCTGCTGCCGCTCCGGCTGGGAGATCCCTTTGGACGACGAAACCTTTGAGTTTTACAAGGGCTTTAAAGGCTTGGAGATAGAGAAAAACGTCGAGGACGGCACGGACGGCGACAGAATATTTAAGCTCAAGCCGAATAAAGAATGCGTTTATCTTGACGACAACGGTCTTTGCAGGCTGCATATCGCAACCGGCGGACGCTTAGGCGAGATATGCGACAAATACCCTCGGTTCTTTGAGGAATTTGACGGCTTTTGTGAGAGCGGCATATCCGTCTCATGTCCGGAGGCAAGAAGAATCGTTCTTGCGGCATCAAAAAGCGATTATGATACCGTTTGCATGGGAGGTGACTGCTCTGACGACGAGCTGCTGAATTATTTAATCGATGCAAGGCGGACGGCGTTTGATATAGTTTTCGGCTCAAAAACGTCAGAAGAAGCCGCCGAAAGGCTTTTGGTATTCGGCGCACTTGTGCAGGACGGCATAGATTTCGGTGACCTTATTGCCGTTGACGAGTCGGAGCTGAATAGCTTTACGCCGAGCGGCAGCAAACCGCTCATTGAGCTTTGCCGTTTTATTCTCGACGAAACCGAGATACTCTATGACGACTGGAAAAACTCACTGCTTTCGTTCGTCGAAGGAAAAAACAGCGTTGCCGATGTGTCGGAGGACAAAAAGAAGTCGTACTTAGCATATTTAATTTATAGATTTTTCTTAAAAGCTATAAACAGAGAAGATATATTCTCTGTCTGTGAGCTTATATACATGGCTTTTGCGCTGTCAACAGAGCTGTCAATCGGATTCGACAAGGCAGTAGGGCTTTTTGCCAAGGAGATTGAACACGACTGTGTTAATTTCGATATGATCTTGGATTGGATACAGGATAATCCTATAGAAATTGTCGAAAATGGCTTGAAATAATGGCGTATACGTTTTCTTTTGCCTATTGACAACTCGCAAAAAATCAAATATATTCAATGCAAAGAGTAGTTTTTTGAAAGGCAGATACTGTAATTGAAATCGAAAATATCATCTAAAGACATAACGATAAGCGGACTTTTAATAGCGCTTGGAATAATTTTGCCCTTTGCCACAGCACACGGCATAGGCGTGCCGGGAAACATCCTTTTGCCGATGCACATACCCGTTCTTTTGGCAGGATTCTTGTGCGGACCCTTTTTGGGCGGCGTTATAGGCTTGCTGTTACCTGTTTTGAATTGCTTGCTGACAGGTATGCCGGCACTTTATCCTACCCTTCCGGGCATGGCGGCAGAGCTTTTGACATACGGCTTTGTATCCGGACTGCTGTATAAAAAAACTCCGCTTCATAAGAAAAAGTGGGGAGTTTACCCTGCGCTTATCGTGGCTATGATATCTGGCAGACTGGTATACGGAATTGTTCGTTACATACTTTTAGCCTTGGACGAAAGCGTTAAGGCACTTTCGGTTTGGGACGCTGTTGTAAAGGGGCTGGCAGGGATAGTTATTCAGCTTGTTTTCGTACCTGCAGTTGTTGCAGCGGTAGAATCAGGCTTTGCAAGGACAAAGAAATCATCCGTAAACTCTGCTAAGAATCTAATTTCGACAGATGCGGCGGTTTTAGCCGTAATTAAAAACGGCGAGATAGTTAAAACATATCAGGGCAGGGGTGTTGTGCCTGCTATTAATGCACTTGAAGACGGCATTTTGAACGATGCTTATATTGTCGACAAGGTAATAGGAAAAGCGAGTGCCATGATACTCAGCTTAGGCGGAGTAAAGGGCGTAACAGGCGTTACAATGAGCCGCCCTGCGCTTGAGTATTTGCGGTCGGCAGGGATAGACGCCGAGTACGATGTTTTGTGCGAATACATCGAAAACAGAACTAAGGACGGAATGTGTCCGATGGAGCAAACCGTTAAAGACCTATCCGATCCCAAGGCGGCTTTAGAGGCTGTTAAAGCCAAGCAGCAGGAGCTGAGATCTAAATAAGCTCAGCTTAATATAACATTTGTTTAATAAATTCAACATAAGATATGGAGGAAAACAGCATGAAAAAATTAGGCTTCGGACTTATGCGCCTTCCGATTGTCGGAGGCGACCACTCGAATATTGACATTGAAAAGGTCAAGGAAATGGTAGACGTATTTATGTCTAAGGGCTTCACCTATTTTGACACCGCTTATGTTTACCACGGCGGCAAGAGCGAGGTTGCCTTCAGGGAAGCAGTTGTTAAAAGATATCCCCATGACGCCTACACAATAACCACAAAGCTTCCGCTTTTCGGCAGACCCGACAGAGCAGGTATGGAGAAGATATTCAACGAGTCTATAGAGCGCCTCGGAGTCGACTACATAGACTATTACTGGCTTCACGCATTGAACAAGGATATGTATGAATACGCAGAGCAGGTAGACGCTTTCGGATATCTGCGTGAGCTTAAAGAAGCAGGAAAGGTTAAGCACATAGGCTTTTCCTTCCACGACGGTCCTGAGTGTCTTGAGAAAATCTTGACTGAGCATCCCGAGATGGAATTTGTTCAGCTTCAGATAAACTATCTTGACTGGGAGGACGGCTGGGTCAGAGGTCGCCGCTGCTATGAGGTGGCAACAAAGTTCGTCAAGCCTGTTATCGTCATGGAGCCGGTAAAGGGCGGAGCTTTGGCAAATCTGCCTAAGTCTGCGGCTAAGATATTCGATAAATACAATCCCGAGCCGTCATATGCATCATGGGCTATAAGATACTGTGCAAGCCTTGACAATGTATTGACTGTCCTGAGCGGAATGAGCAATATGGAACAGGTTTTGGACAACACATCCTATATGGAAGACTTCCAGCCTTTAGAGGACGAGGACTACAAGGTTATTTCAAAGGTAACCGAAAGCTTAAAGTTTGCAATTCCATGCACAGCATGCCGCTACTGCACCGACGGCTGCCCGATGAGCATTCACATTCCAGACATATTCGCTGTATACAATGAATACAAGCGAGACACCAAGAAGCTGGGCGAGATGAAGCAAAAATATGCCGATGCAGTTAAGTCTTCCGGCATGGCAAGCAGCTGTATAGGCTGCGAGCAATGCAAGAATCACTGTCCGCAGAATTTGGATATTCCCAAGCTTTTGAACGAGTGCGTTTTAGAGCTTGAATAATAGTTTGAGTATCCGCACAGAACTCTTTTTTAGGTGGGTTCTGTGCGGATTGTTGTATGTGAAGGTCGAAAAAATGCATGGAAAGTTGACGCTTTTCTATTGAAAAGGTTTTGAGATTAATATATAATGGATAGTAATTTAGCGGTTGCTTTATTTCAACTATTGTGAAAGGACAAAAATATATGAGCATAAGAATAGGAATTTTAGGCTATGGAAACTTGGGCAGGGGTGTTGAATGCGCCGTAAGGCAAAACCCCGATATGGAGCTTTCGGCTGTGTTTACAAGGCGTGACCCATCCGGCTTGAGTGTTTTAACCAAAACTGCGGCGGTTGAAAGCGTTAAGAATATCGCCGACTGGAAGGAAAGAATCGATGTTTTAATACTCTGCGGAGGAAGCGCGACTGATTTGCCCATTCAAACTCCTGAAATGGCGTCAATGTTTAACGTTGTCGACAGCTTTGATACTCACGCAAGGATACCTGAGCACTTTGCCAAGGTCGACGAAGCGGCTGAAAAGTCGGGAAAGATAGGCATTATATCTGTCGGCTGGGATCCGGGAATGTTTTCACTCAACCGTCTTTATGCAAACGCCGTTTTGCCGGACGGATGCGATTATACCTTCTGGGGCAAGGGCGTGAGCCAGGGGCATTCAGATGCAATTCGCCGTGTTGAAGGCGTTAAGGACGGCAAGCAGTACACTATTCCGATAGAATCCGCTTTAGAAGCAGTGCGTTCGGGTAAAAATCCTGAGCTAAGCGCAAGGCAGAAGCATTTAAGAGAGTGCTTTGTCGTTTTAGAGGACGGTGCAGACCCTGATAAGGTCGAGCAGGAAATAAAGAATATGCCCAACTACTTTGCCGACTACGACACAACCGTTCACTTTATCAGCGAAGAGGAGTTAAAGGCTAACCACTCGGGAATCCCTCACGGCGGCTTTGTCATTCGTTCGGGAAAGACGGGATGGAACTTAGAAAACAATCATATTATCGAATACAGCTTAAAGCTCGATTCCAACCCGGAGTTTACATCCGGCGTTATAGTCGCATATGCAAGAGCTGCTTATAGGATGCACAAAGAGGGACAGTGCGGCTGCAAGACTGTTTTGGATGTTGCACCGTCATACCTAAGCGCAAAGAGCGGCGAGGAGCTCAGAAAGAGCTTGCTTTAAACTTACATAGGAAAGGGTAAAAATATTATGTCTAAAAAAATATGGCTTTCAAGACCTGCACCTACAGGCACTCAGGAACACCATGAATGGTACGGCAACGGTTGGAACGAAGCATACCCCATAGGAAACGGCTCTTTGGGCGCAATGGTCTACGGCGACCCGATTCACGACACCCTGCAGCTCAATGAGGAGACTATATGGCTCGGAAACGGCGGCAGAAACCGTGTCAACCCCAAGTCTAAGGACAACTATTTAAAGGTCAGACAGCTTTTGGTTGAGGGCAAAATCAAGGAAGCCGTCAAGCTCGAAGAAGAGACAATGTTTCCGCATCCCGACCAGGAGAGAAATTACGACACAGCCGAAAACATATGGTTTGATTATGCTCATGGCGAGTATACAGACTACAAGCGCACTCTTGACCTTGAAACGGCGGTGTGCTGTGTTGAATACACCTGCGGCGAGGACAAATTCAAGCGTGAATTCTTTGCAAGCGCACCCGATAATGTTATAGCTATTCACCAGTACAGTGAAAACGGCGCAAAGACATCATGCAAAATTGACTTTTCTCAAAGAAGCGAAAGAACAATCGGCTATGAGCTTACAGCCGAGGGGCTTTTGATTCATGCAAAAGAGGGCGAGGACGGCTGTGCCTACAGCATCGGCGTGTCCTGCGAGACAGTCGGCGGAATGTCAATTTTCAAGGAAAAGTCTTTAGAAATATTCGATGCGGATGAATTTATAATGTACATAACCATTCGGACAGACTTCCACGGCGACGAGCCTGACGATTGGTGCGAGCGAGTTTTGTCGGCGGCAGGTGAGCTTGGCTTTGATGAGATAAAGTCACGTCACATAGCTGATTACAAGAGCTACTTTGACAGAGCTGCGCTCACGCTTGACGGCGATGAGTACAGCGACATTCCGACTGATGAAAGGCTTAAGCTCATCGAACAGCGTCCCGACAACAAGCTTATGGAGCTTTACTTCGACTTCGGAAGATATCTTTTGATATCAAGCTCACGTCCGGGAACGATTCCTGCTAACCTTCAGGGAATATGGAATAAGGACAGGTACCCTGCATGGGGCTCAAAGTACACAATCAACATAAATGCCGAAATGAACTATTGGCCGGCTGAATCCACAAACCTTTCAGACTGCCATATGCCGCTCATAGAGCACTTAAAGGTTATGCTTCCGAACGGCAAAAAGGTAGCTCGTGATATGTACGGCTTAAACGGCTTTGTTGCGCACCACAATACCGACATTTTCGGCGACTGCGCACCTCAGGACTTATGTATAACAGCTACAATCTGGCCGATGGGCGCAGCATGGCTCTGCACACACATCTGGACTCACTATGAATACACCAAGGACGATAAGTTCTTAGCTGAATACCTACCTATAATCAAGGAAGCGTGCTTGTTCTTCACAGAGTACTTATTTGAACTGGACGGCAAGCTCTTAACAGGACCGTCTATTTCGCCGGAAAACACCTATATTCATCAGTCGGGCGAATGGGGACAGATATGCGTCGGACCTACTATGGACAGTATGCTGTTAATCGACCTGTTCACAAGCTGCATAAAGGCTTCAAGGCTTTTAAATCAGGAGGACGATTTAACCCGCAAGCTCGAGGAAATGCTTAAAAAGATTCCTAAGCCTTCTATAGGCAAGTACGGCCAGATCATGGAGTGGCACGAGGACTACGAGGAGACAGAACCGGGTCATCGCCATATTTCTCATCTATACGGACTTCATCCGTCAAACCAGATGACATATGAGGAAACCCCCGAGCTGATGGGAGCGGCTAAGGTAACGCTTACAAGACGCTTAAACGCAGGCGGCGGTCACACGGGATGGTCAAGAGCATGGATAATAAATATGTGGGCAAGATTAAGAGACGCTCAAAAGTCATACGAAAATGTCAAGGCGCTTCTTTCAAGGTCAACATATCCGAACTTCTTTGATATGCACCCGCCGTTCCAGATCGACGGCAACTTCGGCGGAACAGCAGGAATTGCCGAAATGCTTTTGCAGAGCCAGAGCGGGGTTATCGTTTTGCTCCCTGCTTTGCCAAAAGAGTGGCAGAGCGGAGAGGTTAAAGGCTTAAAGGCAAAGGGTGATATTACTGTTGACATAAGCTGGTCTGAAGGCAAGGTGACCTACTCTAAGCTCACAGCTAATCAGGGCGGAAAGATAAAGGTAACAGTTCCTGAGGGATTCGGCGAGGCGGGCATTGCCGAGGTTTCAAACAGCGAGCCATACAGCATTGTATTTGTCGACGGCAAAATAGATATTTTAAAATAATTGAGTGAATTTCAGCTGAAAAGCTTATGTGAAAGGACTTTTTATTATGTCAGAAAAAAACTATTCAAAGCTCAGAAACGAGAGCGACGTCAGAGGAATCGCCATTGAAGGAGTTGCGGGTCAGGACGTCAATTTAACTGAATGTGCCTGCTGTGATATTGCAAGGGGTTTTGCACTTTGGCTGATGAAAAGATCAGGCAAGGATAATTTAAGAGTTGCTGTAGGACGTGATTCAAGGCTTTCAGGCGAAAAGCTGCTCGGATGGATGGCGCAGTCTCTCGCCAAAGAAGGCATAGAGGTCACCGATATGGGCTTAACCAGCACCCCCGCCATGTTTATGACCACCAAAACCGAGGGCTATATGTTTGACGGTGCAGTTATGGTAACAGCAAGCCATCTTCCGTATAACAGAAACGGCTACAAGTTTTTCACCCCCGACGGCGGAGTTGAAGCGTCGGATATCAAGGAAATGATAGCAATAGCCGAGAGCGATGAGCATTCCGGTCTTGCCGATGGCAGGGTTATAAAGGGCGAGTTTATGAGTGTATACTCAAAGCGTCTCGCCGATATGATAAGGAGACAGTGCGGCAGTGAGCGTCCGCTGGAGGGTCTTAAGATTGTTGTGGACGCAGGAAACGGTGCAGGCGGCTTCTATGCAGAAAAGGTACTTTTGCCGTTGGGCGCAGATATAACAGGTTCAAGATATTTGGACCCGGACGGAAGCTTCCCGAATCACATTCCGAACCCTGAAAACAAGGAAGCCATGGAGAGCATAACCGAAGCGGTAAGAGGGGCGGGTGCAGACCTCGGAATTATCTTCGACACCGACGTCGACCGTGCAGGTGCGGTTTTGTCCGACGGAAGCGAGCTTAACAGAAACCGTCTTATTGCAATGCTTTCGGCCATGCTTTTAAGAGACCACCCGGGAACTGCGATTGTCACCGACTCGGTTACATCGTCGGGACTGGCACAGTTCATAGCTGAAAAGGGCGGCGTTCACCATAGGTTCAAAAGAGGCTACCGCAATGTTATAAATGAGTCCATAAGATTAAACAGCGAGGGCGTTGACAGTCAGCTCGCTATAGAAACCTCAGGACACGGAGCATTTAAGGACAACTATTTCCTTGACGACGGCGCATATATCGTCACAAGGCTTATTATTGAGCTTTCAAGGGGCAAGAAGATGGGTTATGAGCTTTCAAGCCTTATCGACACGCTTAAAGAGCCTGTCGAGAGCCGTGAATTCAGAATGAATCTTTTATTAGAGGACTTTAAGCCGTACGGCAACAGGGTTATTGACGAGCTTAAAGCATATGCCGCCGAAAAGCAGGGCTGGAGCTTAGCTCCGAGCAATTTTGAAGGCGTTAGAGTTAATCTCGACAAGGACCACGGAAACGGCTGGTTCTTATTAAGACTTTCGCTTCACGAGCCGCTCATGCCGCTCAATATTGAGTCGGACGAGGAAGGCGGAGTTAAAAAGATAGCAGGCGAGCTGGCAGGGTTCGTTTCGGCTTATGATTTGCTGGATACCGCTAAGCTTGTTGAGTTTGCGGGATAAAATCTATCCGTTATTAAGAAAACAAAGCCATCGTTTTTCGGTGGCTTTGTTTTATGGATTTGGGGTTTTGTGATGTTTTCATATATCATACATTTCGGTAATAAGCGATATATTATTGCCGTCATCACAAAAAACACTTAAGCAAAAGAGTCTGTTTTGTATAAAACCGAAAAATTCAGTACAATTTTATATACAAATTGACAAAGACGTTTTTATGTCATATACTTAATATGTATTTTTATAATCATGAGGAATTGCGGATTGGCATTAAACGTAAGGCTTAATCAGCTATTCTCTACACATTCGGAGGTCATATGTCAAACAATATAAGAGATGTTTTCGGAAGTGAAGTATTCAACGACTACGTTATGAAGAAAAAGCTCGATCAGGATACATATGAAGAGCTTCACAAGACCATAGACTCAGGAAAACCGCTTGATTCAAATATCGCCAATAAGGTTGCGGCGGCTATGAAGGATTGGGCTATTGAGCATGGCGCAACTCATTATACCCACTGGTTTCAGCCTTTAACCGGCGTTACCGCTGAAAAGCACGACAGCTTTTTATCCGGCTCGGACGGTGGTTCTCCCATACTTGAATTTAAGGGCAAGGAGCTTATAAAAGGCGAGTCCGACGCTTCAAGCTTTCCGTCCGGCGGATTAAGAGCTACCTTCGAAGCAAGAGGCTATACCGCTTGGGATCCGACTTCCTATGCGTTTATAAAAAATGAGACGCTTTATATTCCGACTGCTTTTTGTTCATACAGCGGAGAAGCACTCGATACCAAAACACCTCTCTTGCGTTCCATGGAGGCTGTAAGCCGCTCAGCCTGCAGAATACTTAAGCTTTTCGGCAATCAGACTAAGAGAGTAATCTCAACCTGCGGACCCGAGCAGGAGTATTTCCTTATCGACAGAGATATGTACGCAAGAAGAAAGGACCTTATATATACAGGCAGAACCTTATACGGTGCTAAGCCGCCGAAGGGTCAGGAGCTTGAGGACCATTACTATGGTATGCTCAAGACCAGAGTGCAGGACTTCATGCGTGATATTGATATAGAGCTTTGGCGTGTGGGCGTTATGGCAAAGACCGAGCACAACGAGGTTGCGCCGTCCCAGCATGAGCTTGCACCGATATTTACAACTGCCAACATAGCCTCAGACCACAATCAGCTCACAATGGAGCTTTTAAGAAGGGTTGCGCACAGGCATGGCTTTAAGTGCCTGATGCACGAAAAGCCGTTTGAAGGCATAAACGGCTCAGGCAAGCACGACAACTGGTCATTAAGCACAGCTGAGGGGGTCAATCTGTTTGAACCGGGCAGCACTCCCGAGGACAATGCGCAGTTCTTATTATTCCTTTGCGCAGTTATAAAGGGCGTCAACGAGTATCAGGACTTGTTGAGAATTTCTGTAGCGTCAGCCGGCAACGACCATCGCTTGGGCGCAAATGAAGCTCCCCCTGCCATTATTTCGATGTTCTTAGGCGACGAGCTGGACGAAATACTTAACTCTATTATTAAGAGAGAAAGATATTTAGGCTACAAGAAAACGGATATGGAGACAGGAGTAAACGTCCTGCCGCACTTCTTAAGAGATACCACCGACCGCAACCGCACATCGCCGTTTGCGTTTACAGGTAATAAATTTGAGTTCAGAAGCCCCGGCTCGAGCCAGTCTATAGCCGTTCCCACAACGATGATAAACACTATCGTTGCGGATGTTTTGGATGAGTTTTATGAAGAACTGTCTGAGGCCGAAAATCTGTCAGAAGCAATCCCGGAGCTTATAAGAAGAACTATCATTGAAAATAAGGATATTATTTTCAACGGCGACGGCTACAGCAAGGAGTGGCTGGAGGAAGCCGAAAGAAGGGGTCTTCACAATCTTGCCACCACTCCGGACGCACTGCCTCACCTCTTGGACGAGAAAAACGTCGAGCTGTTTGAAAGACAGGGCGTTTATTCAAGGGCTGAGCTTGAATCAAGATATGTTATCAACCTTGAAAACTACTGCAAGATGATAAGAATTGAGTCACTGACAATGATCGAAATGGCTAAGAAGGACATCCTGCCTGCCGTTTCAACCTATGTTAGAAAGATGGCAGAAGCCGTTTCCTGCGCAAGGAGTATCGCTGACGTTGAATGCGGATTCGAGGTCGATATGATTAGAAACCTCACTGCACTGTCGACAAATATGTATAAGAAAATGCGCTCGCTCGAAGAGCTTACGCAGTCCTGCCCTGAAAACGACAATCAAAAGCTTGCCGAGTATTATAAGGATACCATTATCCCTGCAATGCAAAAGCTGAGATTGGTCGCCGATGAGATTGAAACACTTGTCGGAGAAAAGTATTGGCCTTATCCGACATACGGCAAAATGCTGTTTGCGGTGTGAGAGTTTTGCGATTTTTGATAGGGTACTACCCAAACTGTTGACGCAGAGCCTGAAAAAAAGAGCTGTCAGACTTCAAAAATCTGATAGCTCTTTTGCTATTATAATATTCAAATATTGTTGCTGCAGAGGGATTTAATACGCGTAAGCTCGCGTGACTACGGGCTTTTTGCCGGTGAAAAGCATTACCACTCGTCCGCAAACCGCAGCTTAAATAATTCTTTATATGCTGATTAGCTCCGACTGCCGGGATTGCGTAGATTAACTGCTAAATACGGACAACACAAATTTTGTTGCCACAAGAAGCATGATTATTACAAACGATTTTGCTGAAAAGCCAAGTCCTTCGGAGCTTTCGGATGATCATCCTTATTGTCGATGTTCTTCTCCCCAGGTACAGAGCTGCTCTAAAATCGGAATCAAGGATTTTCCTCGTTCTGTCAGGCTGCACTCGACTTTCGGCGGTATCTGTGGATATTCTTCCCTGTGCACAAGACCGTCTGATTCTAATTCCTTCAGAGTGAAGCTGAGCGTCTTGTAGGAGATACCGTCAATAAACTTTTTCAGTTCATTGAAACGAACGACCTTAAACCATGACAGAGTATAGAGAATAAGCATTTTATACTTGCCCTGTATTAAAGACATGGTGTAGTTAACTAGTGGTGCGGGTTTACGGGGCTTTGAAATTTATTCCCACTCAATAGTCCCTGTAGGCTTAGGAGTCAAATCATAAAGCACTCTATTAACTCCCTTAACCTCGGTTACGATTCTGTTTGTGATATGCTGCAAAAGTGCAAAGGGTACATCCTCAACAGTTGCAGTCATGGCGTCACGGGTATTGACCGCTCTTATAATAACCGGCCACTCATAGCTTCTGAGGTCGTTTTTAACGCCTGTCGACTTAAAGTCGGGAACGATAGTAAAGTACTGCCATACCTTGCCCTCAAGACCGTTCTTAGCAAATTCCTCACGCAAAATAGCGTCAGACTCTCTTACTGCTTCAAGTCTGTCACGGGTGATAGCACCGAGACATCTTACTCCCAGACCGGGGCCGGGGAAGGGCTGACGGTAAACCATGTTATCGGGAAGTCCCAATGCGCTTCCGACTACTCTTACCTCGTCCTTGAACAAGAACTTGATAGGCTCGCAAAGCTCAAACTGCAAGTCCTCGGGGAGACCGCCGACGTTGTGGTGCGCCTTAACAGGTCCGCTCTCCAAAATGTCGGGGTAAATTGTACCCTGAGCCAAGAACTCAATGCCCTCAAGCTTTCTTGCTTCCTCTTCAAATACTCTTATGAACTCAGCACCGATTATTTTGCGCTTTTTCTCAGGCTCTGCAACGCCGACAAGCTTGTCTAAGAAGCGATCCGTTGCGTCGACATATATAAGGTTTGCGTCCATCTGATTGCGGAACACCTCGACAACCTGTTCAGGCTCGCCCTTTCTCAAAAGTCCGTGGTTGACGTGAACGCAGACGAGCTGCTTGCCTATTGCCTTGATTAAAAGTGCAGCGACTACAGACGAGTCAACGCCGCCTGACAGTGCCAAAAGCACCTTCTTGTCGCCTACCTGATTGCGTATGGCACTTACCTGCTCCTCGATAAATGCTTCAGCAAGGGCTTTTGTTGTTATTCTCTCCATGCTTTCGGGTCTTTTTTCTGACATAATATACCGTTCCTTTCCTATATAAATCCTTGATTATAAAAACCGAAATATCTATTAACCCAATTATACTCATTCCCTCGGAATAAGTCAATACACTGGTTTATCACTCTAAGGAATCTCTGATTAAAGCGAAGCGTTCGCTTCAAGGCGGCGAAAATCCGTCGCTGAGAAGCCTTAGAAGCGTATTAATCAGAGATTCCCTAATATCATCCCAAAATACTCAACATCAATTACAGTTCCGTCAGGATAATATTCCCTGCCTGATTTAATGAATTCGGTAAAGCCGTAGTGGGCATATATCTCTTTGTTTTTCGCCTCAATAGGTTCAACTCCAAGGGTTGCTTTTTTATATCCCTTTTGCCGCAGGTCGTCAATCATATAATAAAACAGCTTCGAAAAATAGCCTTTTCCCTGAAACTCGCTGATCGTTCTGAAAGCAGACAGATAAACTGTGTTACTGTCAACTAAACCGTCACTGTTTTGAACGACCTCGGGGTTAATCATAGCAGTTGCTTCACATATGATAACTCCGTCAAGTATCCCATAGTAGGGAATGGTATAGCCGTGATTATAGTTTTTAATAGCTCTTTTCTTCCAGACTATCCAGTTTGATTTATCTTCGCCGCTATGAGCAATCTCGTAATCCCATTTTGTGTTAATTTCTTCGAGCGAAGGTATCTTGCAGATGTAAAGCTCAGTCATTTGTTTTTATACCCACGTCTTTCTTTTGGATTCATGCGTTAATCTCTATACGCCTCAAAGCTTTGATATATACATCGGATCGGCGGTTTCGCAGAGCTCGAAGCCGCAGCGCTCATAAAAACGGATGGCGTCAGCCTCGGCTATGAGTGCGATTTTTAAATAATCTGCATAGTGAATTTTTATCATTTCGACAAGCATTCTACCGACGCCGAGCTTTTGGTATTCGGGGTCGACTAAGAGATAGTGGACGTATGCTGTCATTACAGTGTCGTCCATGGCACTTATCAGACCTATGAGCTTGTCGCCGTCCCATGCTGTAAAGACGGTCTTGTAGTTTTCAATTGCCGTTGCAAGCTTGTCGGGATATTTTCCCGACTGCCAATTTACGCTCAAAAACAGACGCTCAAGGTCTCTCGGGCTGAAGGACTTAGTGCTTTTGTAGGTTATGCTGTTTGGATGAGACATGGTATAGGTTTCCTTTCAAGGTTTATTTGAGACGACTCGGTCAAGCTGCTTGCGAAAGCGTCTCATATTAATAAATGCTTAAGTTCTGTGCAATATTAAATTTTAAGAAAAAGTTAAGCCAAAGACATATGTCAATGGCTTAACTTCATACCTTTTATAGTCAGTATACTTTAAATCTGCGTGAAAGTCAACAGATAAAAGGATTATCTCTTCTTAGAAACAACAGCAGCAGCGAGAGCTACAACAGCAGGAACTATTGCAATTGCAAGACCGGTGCTGGGAGCAGAGGTTGTATCCTCGTTAGAAGATGCGGTGTTGTTTTCCTCAACTGGAGCAGCGGTATTGTCCTCGGTAGCGTTGCCCTCAACGGGAGCGGCAGCACCGTCGATACCGGAAACGGTAAAGGTGATCTTAACGGTGTCGTCAATGAAGAAGAACTCATTATCGAGTGCAGGATCGGCAGAAGTCGGACCGAACTCGTTGTAGAACTCTATTCTGAGGTTTCCGTTCTCTTCGAGATTGCCTACAGCAACCTTAGATGCGTCGAACTCAACAGCCTTGCCGTCAACCTCTATGCTGTCAACAACAGCGGTAGCATCGGGGCAGTCGTTTACCAAGCCGACAATGTCAACTACGAAAACGATAAGTCCTGAAGCGCCTGCAAATGCGTTGGTCTCAACAACATACTGACCGTCGCCTGTTATAACACAGTCGGAAGGCTCAGTAGAGAAGGAAGAGGGGTTCCAGTCGGAATCGGCAATACCGATGTAGGCATTGTGAGTGTCTGCAGCGAATGCAGGAAGTGCGAGTGCCATGAGCATTGTCATAGCAATAATGAATGATGCAATTTTTTTCATTTGTTTTTCCTCCGTACTTATTTAATTTAATATATTTTGATAGAGACAGATAGTATCGGCAAAATGCCGCTCAGCTGCCTATTATCCTGAATAATATGGGCAATGCCATGCGTTTATTATAACACTATTTGCTGAAAAGTCAACACGTTCTGATTAATTTGCTGTTAAAGTATATGATTTTATGAAATGAAATTTATTGAAGCTGTGGGGAGAAGTGTGTGCTTAAACATGAGATTTCTTTCCTGACTGATGCTTTTAATATTAGCTATTGACTTGTCATTGAAATAGTGCTATATTTAACATTGTATACTTATATGTATGCAGAAAGGTTTGATGTACTTTAATGGATATTTTCATAATAGTCCTGCTTTTGCTCCTGTCATCAATTTTTTCGGCGTCGGAAACAGCGTTTTCCACCGCTAAGGAAGCAAGACTCCGCACTATAGCCCAAGACGGCAATAAAAGGGCGGCAATGGCTATTAAAATTTCCGAAAACTATGACAAGGCGTTGACCGCAATTTTGATCGGCAACAACATTGTCAACCTGGCTGCAGCTTCTGCTGCAACCGTAATGATAACTAAGCGCCTCGGAGCGCAGTATGTTGCTGCGAGCACAGCCGTTATGACCGTTTTGGTTATCATTTTCGGCGAGATACTTCCTAAAAATCTTGCCAAGGAATACCCTGAAAACTTTTGTTTGTTCATAGCTTATCCTCTTCGTGCGCTGATTATCGTATTCACACCGCTGATTTGGCTTTTGGTAAAGCTGAAAAACCTAATTGTAAGATTGTGCGGCGGCGGGAATGACCAGCCTACCATAACTGAAGAAGAATTAAAGCTGATGATAGACGAAATTGAAGACGAGGGAGTGCTTGACGAATCCGAAAGCGATTTGGTTAAGAGCGCAATTGAGTTCTCCGACATTTCTGTCAGCGAAATACTCATACCCCGTGTAAATCTGACAGCGGTTGAAATTGATGATGACATTGAAGCCATCAAGGACGTTTTTATTTCATCTCACTTCTCAAGATTGCCCGTTTATGAAAAGACTATCGACAGCATTGTCGGCATAATTCATGAAAAGAACTTCTTTGATATGTATCTCAACGGCGGAAGGGATATCAACAAGATCATTCAAAAGCCGCTGTACATATACGGAAGTATGTCAATTTCCGATATAATGCAGTCCATGCAGCGTTCAAAGAGCCATATGGCGGTTGTTGCCGACCAGTACGGCGGAACGCAGGGCATTGTTACAATGGAAGATATAATCGAAGAGCTTGTCGGCGAAATATATGACGAAACCGACGAGGAGGACACATCGTTCGTAGCCTTGGGCGACAACGAATATGAAGCGTCCGCCGACTTGAGTATAAGAGACTTTTTAGACAAGGCAGAGCTGTCCGACGACTATGAGATAGAAACAGACTGTACCTCCCTGGGCGGACTTATCATGGAAAATTCCGACCATATTCCGAATGTAAACGAAACCGTTGAGCTTGAGAGGTTTATATTTACCGTCATTTCTGCGGACGACCAGAAAATCGACAGGGTTCGCATAACTGTCTTAGAGCCGCCGGAAGCAGAAGCCGACGATAAGGATTTAAGAAACGACAAGGATAAGGACAGGGACGATGAATAGCAGAATGGTTCGCACTGTTCTTATATAAAAAGTGAATTTTAGAAAGCAACGAGTTTTGCTCCAATCGGCTGAATCAGGCATTTGCCGCTGATTCAGCCGATTTTTTGCGTTCGGATGTCAGACGGAAATGTTATTAGATTATTTGGCGAAAATGCACAATTTTGAATATTGAAATTCTCCGAAACTTTCAAAAACGTAAGAAGTTTTCTATTGATTTTTTTGAACCGTGATGTTATAATTAACTAACAAAGTGGTATAGAGTGTTATTTGGCGGTAAAAAGATTAAAAAAGAGGTGAATCCGGTGGACATATCGACAAAATTGAGCGGCGAGCTTCAGTATACTATTGATGCTAAGGGCAGAATGAGCTTCCCTCAATGCTTTAAAGATGTCATAGGCGACGGATTCATGCTCACCAGAGGCGCCAATCACCGCCTTGTCGCATATAATGTCGACGTTTGGCGGGCACTTTCCGATAAAATATCCGCTATGAATGAGGGCAGGCAAAAGGAAGTCCTTAAGCAAATATATATTAAGGGCGCAATAGCAGTCGAATCAGATAAGCTCGGAAGAATTTTAGTTCCGCAGACTCTTCGCGAGTATGCCGGACTTATTAAAGATGTATATGTAGTCGGGTCAGACGATGTGGTTGAAATATGGGACAAGGCAACATATGAAACCTATATGCTTTCGATATCCGACGAAGAGCTATATGCCGCTCTGGAAGCGATGAAGTGATATGGAATTTAAGCATATACCTGTACTGCTGGACGAATGTATACAGGGTCTTAACATTAAACCGAACGGAATATATGTCGACGGAACGGCAGGAGGAGCCGGTCACTCGTTTCAAATAGCCAAAAGGCTTGAAACGGGCAGACTTATAGCTATAGACCGTGATCCGGAAGCCATTGCGGTCGCAAGAGAAAGGCTGTACGGATTAAATGCAGTAGTTGTTAAGGACAACTTCAGTAATATTGATTCTGTCCTTTCGTCACTGGGCATAGAAAAAATAGACGGAATGCTTTTGGACATCGGCGTTTCGTCATATCAATTGGATAACGCCGAAAGGGGCTTTTCCTACCACAGCGACGCTGAGCTGGATATGCGAATGAGCAGGGAGGGACTCAGTGCCCGTGATGTTGTCAATACATATTCGTATTCCGAGCTTTGCCGCATATTGTTTGAATACGGCGAGGAAAAGTACGCTAAGAGCATAGCTTCGGGGATTGTCAAAGAGCGTGAGACAAAGAGCATAGAAACAACTCTTGAGCTTGCCGAGATAGTCAAGGCTAACGTTCCGCAGAGGGCAAGAAGAGAGAAAAATCCCTGCAAAAAGACATTCCAGGCTATAAGAATTGAAGTAAACAACGAGCTGGGCGAGCTTTCCGGAGCTTTAGATAAAGCGTTTGAAGCGCTGAATGTCGGAGGAAGACTTTGTGTTATAACCTTCCACTCACTTGAAGACAGATTGGTAAAGCAGCGCTTTTTGACCTTTGCTCAGGGCTGCATTTGTCCGCCGGAGTTCCCGGTGTGCGTCTGCGGCAGAACACCGAGGGCAAAGATTATCACGAAAAAGCCCATTGAGCCGACGGAATATGAGCTTTCGGCAAATCAAAGAAGCCATTCGGCAAAGCTGAGGATTATAGAAAAGATAAAGGATTAGTTTAAAAAGGGGAGAACAGCATGGCATACCGTGACGATAATTTGGCATATGATCTATCAGTTTACGAGCCGAAGGTGAAAAATGCTCCTGTTGTCGAGCAGAAGCCAAAGATTCAGGTTAAAAAGAATGTAAATGTTCAAAAGCAGAGTGCCGGCAAAATTTTCTTGACAGCGGTAGTAGTCTTTGCGACAATGTGCGCTCTTTTATACGGCAAGGTCGAAACAAATACACTTTTCGGCGAAATAACCCGACTCGAGAGTGAATTGAAGGCGCTTCAGAATGAAAATATATCTTTAGCGGCTGAATATGAATCAAAAACCTCCCTGAAAAGCGTTGAGGACTATGCACAAAATGTTTTAGGACTTCAAAAGCTTGATAAAACTCAGATCGAATATGTCGAAATACCGGGAAACACGGTTATAGAGGTTGTTGAGACAGAAAAACGAAATATTTTCGTTATCATAAGAAACTGGTTTGCACATATCAATGAATATCTCGGCGCTTAATAAAATAAGATATATGTATCAGGGGAAAGTTAAGTTTTGCCTACTTGAATATTAAGGGGTGAACTTAGCTTTCTTGCATAAATTGCCGGTTGTAAAAAGCACAGGCGCTGTTTTGCGTTTTGTCAGGAAAGGAATGGTAGGCTAAGTGGCAGTTCAGGATAAATCGAAGCAGGCAATGAAAGCGAAGCTTTACTGTCTGTTTTTCCTTGTGATGGTTTTGGCGATGATTTATGTATCTGCTCAGATGTATAAGGTTGCGGTTCGTGAAAGCGATAAATATCAGGCCTTGGCAAATAACCAGCAGTTTAGGTCTGCAACCGTTAAAGCAAACAGGGGTACAATATACGACAGAAACGGACAGGTTTTGGCTCAAAGCGTAACCGTATACACTGTTTTCGTCGACCCGAGGACATTTGCCGAGCGAGATAAAGGTGTGGATACAACAATTAAGGAGAAAAAGCCGAGCGGTGAAGAGGTTGAATATAAGGTCAACCGTGAGGAATTTATTGTTGACACCTTGTCCGAAACGCTGAAGATGGAGCCGGAGGATATACGCCAAAGGCTTTATAAGAACAATGCGTATCAGGTTGTTAAGACAGGCGTTGAAAAGTCCGAAGCTACATATATCATGAAGGAAATGGCGAGGATGGGCATAACCTCGGTCGGAGCGACGCCTACGGCTAAAAGGTATTATCCGCAAAACGACCTTGCCGCAAACGTCATAGGTCACCTTCACTACGACGGCTACGGCATTTACGGCTTGGAGGCTTATTATGACGATTACCTTACCGGTACCGACGGAAAGATAATAAGCGCAAGGGATGCAAACGGAACTGAGTTCCAGTATAAATACAAGCAAAGCTATGAGGCGAAGGACGGATATACACTTTACACCAATCTTGACGCCACAATTCAATACTATACGGAAAAGGCGCTCGAAAGCGCCGTGACGTCCAACGCAGCAAAGCATAAGGGCAGTGCAATAGTTATGAACTGCAAAACGGGTCAGATTATCGCAATGGCTACAGACCCCGACTATGACCTTAACGCCCCTGCCGATATTTTTGATGAGAAAACCGCCAAGGCATTGGCAGACATAAAGAATACATCTACAGATGACGCTTATAAGAAAGCAAGGTCAGACGCATGGAGCTTGCAGTGGACAAATAAGGCGATTTCATCGCTTTATTATCCCGGTTCTGTATTTAAGGTTATAACAGGCTCTGCCGCTCTTGAGGAGGACGCAATAAGTCTGTCCGATACATTTTACTGTAACGGCTCGGTTAAGGTTTCCGGTCAGGAGCTGCACTGCTGGACAACTCACGGCGGTCACGGCTCACAGGGCTTTGTTAAGGCAATGACAAACTCGTGCAACCCGGCGTTCGTAAATATAGGTCAAAAGCTCGGTAAAAAGTCATTTTGTCAATATTTCGAAGCCTACGGACTTACGGAAAAAACAGGCATAGACCTGCCTGCTGAGGCTTCAAGTATATATGTGCCATATAACCGCATGAGCCTTTTGGACTTGTCGGTTAGCTCGTTCGGTCAGGCAAATAAAATAACACCGATACAGATGATTACAGCTTATGCCGCTGTTGTAAACGGCGGATATCTGGTTACTCCTTACGTTGTCGATAAAATTGTCGACAGCGACGGAAATGTAGTTAAGCAATTTGAACCGACTGTAAAAAGGCAGGTTATATCCGAGGAGACATCCGAAACAATGCGTCAGACCCTTGAGACGGTTGTAACAGTAAACTCGGGAAGCAACGCATATATTAAAGGATATCATATCGGCGGTAAATCGGGTACGTCTCAGAAGCTCGATGAAAATCCCAAGGGAGATACATATGTTTCATCCTATTGTGCCTTCTATCCTGCCGATGACCCCGAGATTATAATGCTCGTTATGGTAGACGAGCCGACCAACGGTCTTTACTACGGCTCTGCCGTTGCGGCTCCTGTAGTATCGGAAGTGTTCACTGAAATTCTCCCTTATTTAGGCTACTATGCCGAGTATACAGAGGAAGAGCTTAAGGACCTTGAAGTCAGCGTTCCTAAAATCGAGGGCGCAGCTGTTGAAAAGGCTAAAAGCACAGCTAATTCGCTCGGCTTTGAGCTTGAGGTAATAGGAAAAGGCGGCACAGTTGTAAAGCAGGTGCCTTCAAGGGGCAATAAGATGCCAAAGGGCTGCAAGATAATTGCTTATACAGAAGAGGATTACGAAGAGGAAATGGTATACGTTCCCGACTTAACGGGCTACTCGCTCTCAAAGGCAAACAAAAAGCTCGCCTCGCTCGGACTTAATCTGATGCCGTTGGGCGGTGCTGCGCAAAAGGCTGGAGCAGAGTGCTCAGGCGTAATGAACTACAAGGAGCAGTATGTCCACAAGGGAACGATAATCGAAGCATACTTCCTTATAAACGATGAAACAGGATGAGTTTTTAGTTTAAATTTGCAACTTTAAAAAAGGAGTGCCGATGAAAATGAGACTTTATGAGCTTTTAGACGGCGTTGCCGATACAGCGCTTGAGGACTGCGAAATAACCGATATATCCTGCGACACAAGGGACAATGTCGGTCGGGGCACACTTTTTGTATGCTATAAGCGTCTGAATTTTGATCCGCATGATTCGCTTTTACAGCTTGCCGACAAGGGCGTGAGCGTATTTATAACAGAGCGTGACATGGGATTAAAGAATCAGATAATAGTCCCGGACGGCAGACTTGCCTATTCGCAGATTTGGGCGAACAGGTACGGCAATCCCGAACGCAAAATGAAGTTTATAGGCGTCACCGGCACAAACGGAAAGACTACTACGACAACCGTTATAAAAAGACTGCTTGATTCTTTCGGCGTAAAGGCAGGACTTATCGGCACTTGTCAAAATGAAATAGGCGACAGAGTTCTGCACGCAGAGCGCACCACTCCCGAGCCGGATGAGTTCTTCGAGCTTTTAAAGGATATGGCTGACTCCGGCTGTCAATACGTTGTTATGGAGGTTTCATCTCAGGGACTTTCTCAGCAGAGACTGGGCAATGTTTATTTTGACACTGCAGTTTTTACCAACCTCACTCAGGACCATTTAGACGTCCACGGAAGCATGGAAAACTATTATCAGGCTAAAAAGCTGATGTTTTCGCGCTGCAAAAAAGCGTTGGTTAATACAGACGATGACGGCGGACGAAGGCTGTTTGATGAGATATCATGCGAAAAATACAGCTTTTCCATTAAAGACAACGCCGACTTTACCGCCGACGGCATAAAGCTTTCAGCAGGCGGCTCATGCTTTTGGTATTCAAACAGTCAAAAAACATTTAAGGTGAGCATATTGCTCCCGGGAAGCTATAACGTTTCAAACTGCGTTGCAGCTATGGCGGCTCTTGAGCTTTCGGGATTTTCCGACAGCCTTATAACGGGCGGCATAGGAAAGATTAACGGCGTAAGAGGAAGATGCGAGGTCGTTCCGACGGGCAGGAATTTTACCGTCATATTAGACTACGCTCACACGCCGGACGCACTTGTAAACATACTTGAAAACGTCAGGGAATGCTCAAGCGGAAGAATAGTCTGCCTGTTCGGCTGCGGCGGCAACAGGGATGCAAAAAAGCGTCCGCTGATGGCAAAAGCTGCTCAGAGCAAAGCGGATTTTCTGATAATCACGTCTGACAATCCGAGGGATGAAGATCCTCATGAGATAATTAAGGAGATTTTAACCGGACTAAGTTCTGAATTTAACGAATATATTGAAATAGACGACCGCCGTGAGGCGATTTTCCGAGCGGTACAAAATGCTCGGGACGGCGACGTTATCGTGCTTGCAGGCAAGGGACACGAGGATTATCAAATCCTTGCAAACGGAGTTAAAATCCATTTTGACGAAAGAGAAATAGTTAACGATGCTTTGAAAAGCCTTGATTAACGGCTGAAAAAGCGCCAATAAAAAACATTGAGCAGCACCGCAATAAAATCATGCAGTGCCGACTTAAACGAAGCTTTAAATAAATTTAAGGGATGATTGTAAAAATGCCGTTTTGGATAAACCTCATTATCGGAATAGTTTCATTTGCAGTGGCGGGGCTTTTCGGATTTGTTTTGATACCGTATTTAAAGAAGCTCAAAGCAGGCTCTCACATCCTGGACATCGGTCCGGCATGGCATAAATCAAAAGAGGGAACGCCGCTCATGGGCGGATTTATGTTCATATTGTCGTCGTGCGTTTCAGTATGTATAGGATACGCTTTAATATCGAGCTATCGAAGCGCACACATGATTCAGGCTCCCGATAATGCGGCGCTTGAGCTTATACTCGCAGTTGTCGTGTCGCTGCTTTTCATGCTCATAGGCTTTGCAGACGACTACATAAAGGTTGTGAAAAAGCGCAACCTCGGATTGAACGTCAAGGCGAAAACTGCCTGCCAGGTGGTTATAATCGTTTTGTATCTTGCGGCATTGTACTTTTTGGGCAATTCAACCTCTGTGGTGTTGCCGTTTATAGGCGAGGTCGATTTCGGCTGGTTTTACTATCCCATCATGGGCATAGCTATCTACGGAATAGTAAACGGCGTCAACTTCACCGACGGTGTGGACGGACTTCTCGGCTCGGTAACACTTGTATACGCCGTGTCGTTTACAATGATATTCGTTATTTTAGATAAATGGGAGCTTTCGGCATACTCAATGGCAATAGCAGGCGGCGTTTTGGGCTTTTTAATCTGGAATCTGCACCCTGCAAAGGTGTTCATGGGGGACACAGGCTCGATGTATTTGGGCGGAGCCGTTGTGGCTCTCGGAATAGCTTCGGGGCTTGAGCTTATGATTCCGCTTGTCGGAGTGATATATTTAGCCGAGCTTCTGAGCGATATTATTCAGATACTCAGCGTCAAACTGCGCCACAAGCGTGTGTTTAAGATGGCGCCCATCCACCATCACTTTGAGCTGTGCGGCTGGAGCGAATATAAAATTGTGCTCGTCTTCTCCGGTATAACTATTGCAGTGGGCGCACTGGGCGTTTATCTTACTTATCTTTATTCACTTAAAAATTAAGGCAGGCTCAAAACGGAGGGACATTCGTGGCTAAAAAGAGGATGAATTTTATAATCGGCAAAGGCACGTCTGCTCCCGTGTCCAAAAAAGGAGCAAACAGAAGAGGAAAAAAGTCGGCGGAAGGCGATGCGGCTGACGTCAAGATAAAAGCAAAGGAACCCGGACTCAGAATCTTCGACGGCAGCATGGATATTTTGTTCTTTACCATAATAATAGTTCTTATGGTATACGGAATAGTAATGATGTTTTCCGCAAGCTACATGGAGGGCATTTTAAAATACAACGACGGATATAAATATGTTAAAACTCAGGCGATGGCTGCGGTTCTGGGCGTTATTTTAATGCTTTTCATATCCTTCTTTGACTATCATATATTCATGAACTCAAACGTCGTAATTATAGGATACAGCGTTATGCTGCTCTTGCTGACGTACACGTCGTTTTTCGGCAGAGCCGAGCACGGCGCACGCCGATGGATCGATATCTTAGGTCAGTCGTTCCAGCCGTCTGAGGCCATGAAGCCTGTTCTTATTATTTTCATGGCGTTTTTAGCGGTGAAAAATGACAAGCACCTAAATGTGTTCACAAAAGGAAGCCTGCCCTTTTTGATAGCCATGGGACCTGTCTGCGTCAACATGGTTTTGCAGCGCCACATCTCGGGACTTTTGATAATGGGACTTATAGGAGCGTTTGTAATCGTTTTGAGCGGAATGCCGTGGAAGGACATCATAAGAGTAGGAGCGATACTGGCTGTCTTGGGGCTGATAGCTATGCTCTTGTATTCAGTGGCGAAGGGCGGAGGACTTTCATACATCTTTGACAGATTCGCCAGCAAGGGAAGCGTTGAAGACGGTGTCATAAACGACGACACATGGCAAACGGCGCAGTCGCTTATCGCAATGGGCTCGGGCGGATGGTTCGGCTTGGGCTTCGGCGAGTCGAGACAAAAGTATCTTTGGCTTCCCGAGTCGCAGAACGACTTTATAATTTCAATAATCGTAGAAGAGCTTGGATATATAGGCGGAATGACAGTTCTTGTTTTGTTCGGACTGTTCATCTACAGGGGCTTCAGAATTGCCTCTAAGGCACCGGACAAATTCGGAATGCTCATAGTCAGCGGTATAACCTTCCAGATAGGTCTTCAGGCAATACTCAATATCGGCGTTGCCTGCAATGCCTTCCCGAATACGGGTGTGTCGCTTCCGTTCTTCAGCTCAGGAGGAACAGCTCTCATGATTCAGCTTGCCGAAATGGGCGTTATTCTGGGCGTTTCAAGACAGTGTGAAAATATCTAAAGGAGTGATTATATATGCTAAAGGTAATACTTTCAGGCGGCGGAACTGCGGGCCATGTCAATCCTGCCATCGCAATTTCGGAAATAATCAAAGACATTTATCCCGATACGCAGTTTTTATACGTCGGCACTCCCGGTGGTATAGAACACAGCCTGATTGACAAAATCGGCATGAAGTTTGCTCCGATGAACGTCGCCGGCTTCCAAAGAAAGCTCACGCTTGAAAACATCAAGAGAAATATAGTTGCCGCCGAATACTTTATCAAGTCAAAAAGCCGTGCAAAAAAGATAATCAATGAATTTAAACCGGATTTGGTAATAGGAACGGGCGGATATGTATGCGAGCCTATCGTTCACACTGCGGCGAAAATGGGCATAAAAACCATCATCCACGAGCAAAACGCCTTCCCGGGAGTCACAACTAAGGTTCTTGCCAAAAGTGTAGACGCAGTTATGCTCACGGTTGAAAAGGCTAAAGAGTATATAAAGGAAAAGGACAAGTGCATTGTAACCGGTCTGCCGGTTCGCTCGGCATTTGTCAAGGACAGACTTTCTAAGGACGAGGCAAAGCGCCAATTGGGCTTGGACGACAGCATATGTATTCTCTCTACGGGCGGAAGCTTGGGTGCAGGAAGAATAAACGAAACTGTTTCCGATCTCATCGCTTGGTACTGCAAGGAGAATATAAAGGTAAATCATATACATTCCTACGGTAAAAACGGCAGAGGAAGCTTTGTTGAGTCGCTTAACAAAAACGGTGTGAACCTTCAGGAGCATCTGAATTACATCGTAAAAGAGTACATAGACAATATGCCGGTATGTATGGAAGCGGCGGATTTGATTATCAGCCGCTGCGGAGCAGGAGCGCTCACGGAAATTGAAGCAGTGGGCTGTGCAAGCATACTGGTTCCGTCTCCGATAGTGGCTGAAAACCATCAGTATCACAACGGCATGGTGCTTCAAAACGCAGGCGCGGCTGTTCTTATTGAGCAAAAGGATTTGACGTCTGAGCTTCTTATAAATACAGTCGACGGATTGCTGAAAAATCCCGAAAGACTTAATACTCTTTCAATGAACTCAGCCGACCTCTATATCAAGGACACTCCAAAGCGAATAGCAAGCGTTATACTGGATGTTCTTGAAAAGAAAAATAAATAAGCTGTATTATCAATTGTTGACCGATATTCAAGTGTCATAAGCTTTATCCTTGACATATTATGCTTATAGGTGTTGAAGGCTAATATGTTATAAAGGAGAATCTTAGATGCTTGAAGCAAGACTTATTATTGAGGGCGGCAAAAGAATAGAAGGGGAAATACAAGTCCACGGTGCAAAAAACAGCTCGCTGCCGGTTCTTGCAGCGGCATTCCTGTGCGACGGCACAAGCGTTATACATAATTGTCCGGCACTTTCGGATTCCTATGCCGCAACAAGAATACTCGGCTCGTTGGGCTGCAAATGCAAGCGAGAGGGCGGGTCTGTGATTGTCGACTCGTCAAATGCCGACGGATGCACCGTCAGCGACTGCCTAATGCGTGAAATGCGTTCGTCCATTGTATTTTTGGGAGCGATTTTAGGCAGAACAGGCAGATGTCGTCTTTCCTTCCCGGGAGGCTGCGAGCTTGGCCCCAGACCTATTGATCTGCACCTTTCGGCGCTTAAAAAGCTGGGCGTTAAAATTGTCGAGGACCATGGAGTTTTAGACTGCACGGCAGGTCAAAGACCCTCGAGGTGCGATATAACCCTTTCGTTGCCGTCGGTGGGTGCAACCGAAAATATTATGCTTTATTCGTCGCTCGGCGTCGGCGAGACGGTAATATACAACGCCGCAAGAGAACCGGAGATATCAGACCTTGCAGGCTTTTTGAACAGCTGCGGAGCGTGCGTTCAGGGCGCAGGGTCGTCTACAATTGTAATAAACGGCGTAAGCGAGCTGCATGGCTGTGAGTACAGCGTAATGCCTGACAGAATTGTCGCCGCAACATATATGGGTGCTGCCGCTGCAACGGGCGGCGAGCTGATACTTTCGGGAGTCAATCCTGCGGATATGTATTCGTGTATGTCGGTATTTTCTGAGATGGGCTGCGGTGTTTATCCGTATACGGATAAGATTTTTATCAACGCAAAAAAGCCGCTTAAGGCCGTCAGAACGGTTCGCACAATGCCGTATCCCGGCTTCCCGACCGACTGTCAGCCGATAGTTATGGCTGCGCTGTGCCGTGCGAGCGGCACAAGCATGATAGTCGAAAATATTTTTGAAAACCGATTTATGGCTGTCGACGAGCTTATGCGCATGGGGGCTGACATAAAGGCTGAGGGCAGAGTGGCGGTTATAGAAGGAGTTAAAAGCTTGTCCGGTGCTCAGGTCAGAGCCGCAGACTTAAGAGCAGGAGCTGCTTTGGTTATAGCGGCACTCGGCGCAGAGGGGACGACGTCAGTTTCAAATATTCACTTTATTGACAGGGGCTATGAGTCAATAGAAACAGCTCTTAAATCAGTGGGAGCGGATATAAAAAGGGTTTAGCCGATAATCACAGCAGACGGCAGATCTTTATCTCAAAGGAAGTATACGGCGTCAAGAGCTATATGGCAGCTGTATTGAAAATCTTGACGCAGTGTGGAAAGGAATGATTGCAAGAATGAAGGATGTTGTTAAGTCCGGCCCCGTTAAAAGCAACGGGGTCAGAAGAAGACCGAAAAGAAAGAGAAATCTTTCTCTTTACTATATAATGATATTCATGATTTCCGCACTTATTCTTTTTATACTGTCAAGAACGGTACTTTTCAGAATAAACGAGTACAAGGTAAGCGGAGTATCGAGGTACACAATAGAGCAAATCCTTTCCACCGGAGATCTTTCAACCGGAAAGAATATGTTCAGCTTAAATATTGATAAAACCGAGGAGAAAATTAAAAAGGCGCTTATTTACGTTGAAAATATCAATATCAGGCGCAAGCTGCCGGATACACTGATTGTCGAGGTGGAGGAAGCAATACCGTATGCCTGCTGTGAATACGAAGGAACAAGGTATGCCGTTATAAGCCGAAACGGAAGGTATCTTGAGACAGAACAGCAGTCGCCGAGAGAAGAGCTTTTAACTGTAATCGGAATGGATTTGCAGGAGGTTTCACTCGGAGCGGACTTTAAATCGTCCGATGCGAATAAAAAGACAATTTTGATGGACTTGATAAGCTCGATAGACGAAATATGCCCCGGAAAAATAAAATATATCGATATAACCGACAGAACGGATATAGTTATGGGTTACGACGGAAGAATCGATATTGAATTCGGAAGCTCGCTGGACTATAAGTATAAGCTAAGATATATAACCGCAATAATTGAGGACAGATTAGAGCCTGACGCTACGGGCAGGATAATATATCACAGCGCAGCAGCCGGAGCGTCCTTTGTCACGGAAGAGGGGCTTGAAGAGCTTGAGCAGGAAAAAGAGCGTTACGAGCAGGAAAAGAATGCGCCTGAATCCAACTTGCCGTAAAGGAATAATCATGGCTGATATTACAGCCGAAAACAGAGGAATATGTAATACACCGCCGCAGCGGACGACTTATAAACAGAAAAACCGAGCAGTTTTTTGCTTTTGATTTGTTCGGATCGAATTTGGCATAAATTATATATAAATTATCTCGCAAAACTATTGCCAAGCGTGAAGTTTTATGGTACTATAATACTGTATTTAGATGCCTATAAGCATTTTGAGAATAGATATTGGAGGAATTAAAAAATGGGCTTTATAATGGAAAATGAAGGCATAGATCTCGCCAAGATTAAGGTAGTCGGAGTTGGCGGAGGCGGAGGAAACGCTTTAAACTGCATTGTTGCAACCGGAATTCAGAACGTTGAATACATAGCTGTAAATACAGATGCGCAGGCCCTAAAGAACTCCAAGGCAACTACAAAAATTCAGATCGGTCAAAAGCTTACACATGGCTTGGGCGCAGGCGGAAAGCCCGAAATCGGCGAGGGCGCAGCTCAAGAGTCAAAGGATGAGATTCAAGACGCTTTAAAGGGCGCAGATATGATTTTCATAACCGCAGGTATGGGCGGCGGAACAGGAACAGGTGCAGCTCCCGTTGTTGCCGAAATAGCAAGGGATATGGGAATATTAACTGTCGCTGTTGTTACAAAGCCGTTTACATTTGAGGGCGGAAGAAAGCTTTCACAGGCTGAAAGAGGAATAGAGTCGTTAATAAGAAATGTCGATTCTTTGGTCGTCATCCCCAACCAAAAGCTCTTAACAGGCAGAGAGAATTTAACCATGCGTCAGTCGTTTGCTTTGGCTGATGATATATTGAAGACAGCAGTCTTAAGCGTAACCGAGCTTATTCTTCGTCACGGTGAGATTAACGTTGACTTTGCCGACGTTAAGACCATTATGAGCGACGCCGGATTTGCACACATGGCTATAGGTCACGGCGAGGGCAAGGATAAGGTCGCAGACGCCGTTCAGCAGGTTGTTTCCAGCCCGTTGCTTGAAACCTCTATCAAGGGCGCTAAGAGACTTCTTATCAATATCACTATGTCTGAAGATATCGTTGCCGGAGACATTGCCGAGCTTACCGATACCATCACCAAGGCTGCTGCTGAGGATGTTAACCTCATCTTCGGTGCAGATTTCAAGGAAGACCTCTCGGATACTATCGACATTATCGTTATCGCATCCGATTTCGATGCATACGGCTCAGCTCCTGCTGAGGAAGAGCCCGAAGAAGAGGAAAAGCCTCAGGACAATTCAGACAGCAGCAACTTCTATGATGCTATCTGGAGAGACATTTTCAAATAATAAAAACAGTGTTTTCAATGCGGCACGGCATATTATATGTCGTGCCGCTGAAATTTAGCGGAGATATCGAACCCAATATACCATGTATATTACCCGCAAGAACGCACATTCTTAACTTACAAGAACGCTGATTTTATCATACGCAGTTATTCAAAACGTATAAAAACGCTTATTTTTATGTCATTTGTGACGAAATGTTTCAATTAAATCATATTTGCCTTGACAACTACGTTTAATAATGCTAATATATGATTGAAACTGAGCATGAAGCGAAGCGCTTGAATATGAAATTATCATATTTGAGCCGTGTGCGAAAGGAATGATCGCATTATGCCGCAGGAGCAATTCAAATCACTGTCTGACAATGAGCTTTTATTGCTTGCAGCTTCCGATGAAGCGGCATATTCGGAGATTGTTTCAAGGTATTTGGGCACCGTTCGTAGATTGGCTCATGTTTATTTAACCAACAGCTCAGACTGCGACGACCTGATGTCCGAAGGGATAATCGGTCTTATGAAGGCAGTTAAGAGCTATGATTCTCAAAAGGGCGCAAGCTTTTCGACATATGCCTATGTGTGCATAAATAACCGAATGCTTACGGCTCTGAAAAAGACGAATCGCATTATAAGCTGTGAAGAGAATATTGCTGATGTTAAACTTCCCGAAAATCAATCGCCCGAAAGTATAGTTTTAAACCGCGAGGAAATCGATGAAGTCGTTTCAGGAATTGCAAATAATTTGAGCAAAACCGAAAAAAGCGTTTTCGAGCTTTATATGCAGGGGTATACTTATTCGGGCATAGCGCAGGAGCTTGGGCTTGATACAAAAGCCGTCGACAATGCTCTTTTGCGCGTCAGGCGCAAGCTGCGCCGCAAATAACGATAAAAGCCCAGAGGGTTTTTATATATGTAGCCATGTAGGTAAAAATGCAAGTGTTGTTTATTAATAATCAAAGCTGCACAATTATTCCGCTTGGCAAAAATACTTTAAGCGAGGGAAAAATATGTACGAAGACAAAACATTAGTTTGCCGTAATTGCGGAAATGAATTCGTTTTCACAGCAGGCGAGCAGGAATTCTATGCAGAGAAGGGCTTTGAGAACGAGCCTAAGATGTGCAAGGAATGCAGAAGAAAGAAGAAGGACGAGGGCAAGCAGTTCTACACTGCTACTTGTGCTGCTTGCGGCAAGGAAGCTAAGGTTCCTTTCAAGCCCCATGACGATCGCCCTGTATACTGCAGCGAGTGCTTCGCTAAGCAGAGAGAAGCATAATTTTTTAGGACAGACATTTTAATAGGGTCTGTATGCTTAAAAGCAGTCAGACCGATTTATAGTGTTTTACTTTGAGTTTATGTGACGAAAAGAGCCGCTGCTTTTTGTAGCGGCTCTTTTTGTGATATGCCATTAATTTGCGGAGGTGCGACCATGAAAATTGTTAAGCGACTGACAGCAGCCCTTTTGTGTATGGCGTTGTTCTGCCAATGCACACCCAAAAGCTATGTGAGCAGGTTTAGTCCCACACAGGCGCAGGAAAACGAAAGCTTGACCGATGCAAGCGTCGAAAAGCAAACCTTCCCCGACCCGTTGACGTATTTTTCGGACTGGAAGATAGACACATCGTATCTCAATAAATCTCAAGGTGAGAGACAGATAGTAGTCGAGCTTCCCGACGGCGTCAGCTGTGACAGTGAGTCGATAGGCGATGTGATACAGGGGTACGTTGATTTAGTCGGCGAGTGCGGATTGAAGTATGTTGGTAAGGAAACTGAAGACCCAAGCATTTTATATTTCTTTGAGGGAAGCAGTGAAACAAATACTGTAGACCCATATGCGTTTTATGATACCAAAATGGCGGCTGTCGTGATGTGGCATACTGCGGCGAATATAATTATTATAGACTATTCATCTAAGCTCACGCTGAATACAGACATTGAAAAGGCAAAGAGTATTTTTACCTTTGAATCCGAATCCGACAGCCATCAAACAGCGACTGACAGCAAAGCGGATGACAGCGACGTAAAGCAGGAGACAAAGCCCGAGGAAAAGCCGAAAGCCGAAAAGGTTTTGGTCAGCGAAGGCATTTCAAGCGACGTAGAAATTCCGTCGGGAGCTTTGATGCACGATTTTGCCTATTATGCAAAGTCTGAGTTGAAATTTGCCGAAAAGAGCTACTCAGATGTAACGATGATGGGCTTTGAGGGCAGCGGCAATACATACGAGGTCGTAAAGGCGTATGTAGAGATGCTGTGCTCAGAATATGACTTTAAGATTGTCGGAAAGCCCTGCTATTCTGATTTCGGCAAGGACAAATTTTTTGATTTTGTACTTGATTACAACGGGCCGTATGAGCTTAGGGGCAATAAAACAGAAGGCGCTTTTTGCGGCGATAAGGGGGACATTGCAATCTACGGCACTATCGGCAGCAGCAAGACCAAGGGCGGAATATGGTATAATTCAAATCTCGTAGAATTTGACGGCGGTCAAAGATACGGTAAGGCGTCCGAAAGCTTATCGCTGGTCGGCAAATCTGTAACTGCCGGATTGTATAAAATGCCTGACGGAAGCTATGAAACAACCGACGGCGTGTTCAATGTCAAGCCCGGCGAAGCGATAATTATGTCTGACGGTAAAAAGAAGAGCTTTAATGCCAAGTATGTTTTGGATTTAGATGATAATGAGCAGCAGTTTATAATTGATAACGGCGGCGGAATTCAGCAGCTGAAATTCTACTTCCCGATATCGGCGTCTTTGGAAACGGGTGATGTGTTCACTGAACCGTATTTTATAGTAGAAAGCAACTATGCGCAAAGGTTAGACTATCAAAAGCAAAGCTCAATACCCAATCAGTCGTGGAAGACTATGTTTTGTATGCTCCATGATAACGGATATGTAATACCTATTCGTGAGATGAACGGCGAAATGAAGCGGTTGAACGTAAGGGTTGTTTATTGGGAACAAAATGTAGCCGCTGTTGTTCACGCCTGCGCACAGTTTGACTGCGCGCCTTATGAAATGGAGGTGCTTATGGCAGTTCCTTTGGGTAAAAGCAGTACCGTTGCCAATAAGCCAAATGATGAGTTCACTATTTTAGCCGGACAATCGATAAAGATCACAGCTCCAAAGGAGTTTGATACTCAATATGACACATGGTCGTGGGAGTTTATAGAAGGCTCGACTCTTGCGGAGCTGAGCGGAACGGTCGCTCAGACCTGCACGTTGTCCGCACACACGAAAACAGGGGACGTGCGGATAAAGGTGACATATGAGTACGGCAAAAAAGAGCCTGACGTTCTGACAGGAGACCCTCGAACCGTCGGAAAGTCTAAGACTCTTGAATATGTAATTCATATCGTTAAATAGAATGCTTTTTAAGGATTTTGTGTTGCAAAAGTCATTAAAATATTATATAATTTAAGGGAAATAATATCGTTGAGAATATTAAAAGGAGTTATAAAAATGTTAATAACAAGAGATTCAATTATAGGTGAAGTTTTAGATATGGACGCCGGCTGCGCTCCGCTGTTCTTGGAAATGGGTATGCACTGCTTGGGCTGCCCCTCTGCAAGAGGTGAAACAATAGCTGAGGCGTGCGAGGTTCACGGCGCAGACCCAGATGAGCTTGTTAAAAAGCTTCGTGAATACTTCGGCGAGTAATGTATACTGATTATTGTTTACAGTGTGTCCGAAAAATTCACCGCAAGACCCATCGCTTGGCGGCTTTACGGCGGATTATTGAAATTGCTTTACGATAATTAGTATTGTTTAGGGCAGCTTTTGACAGTAAAGCTGCCCGTCGCTATTGATATGCAGGTAATTCGGAAAATAATCAGTTTGAACGGAGTATTCGTTCGGCTCGGGAAAGGAAACATTTTTAATGCTCAATAAGCGCCTTCTTACTTGTGCGGAATTTGTTATAGGAGACGGAATAGCCGTCGACGTCGGGACAGACCATGCGTATTTGCCCGTTTATTTGGTGAAGTCGGGTATAGTTAAAAAGGCATACGCCTGCGACATAGCGCAGGGACCTCTTTTAAGCGCACAAAAAAGCGTTGAAAGGGAAGGACTTTCTCAAAGCATTCGGATAATCAAGTCCGACGGTCTTGAAAATGTTCCTCCGAGCGGCGTTTCCGACGTTATAATCGCCGGCATGGGCGGAGAGCTTATCGAGGATATTATAAGCCGTGCCGACTGGGTTAAAAACGGTGTGAATCTTGTTTTGCAGCCCAATACTAAAGTTTCCGAGCTTATGAGTTTCCTTTATAAAAACGGATTCAGAATAAAGTCCGAAAAAGCAGTTGCAGACAAGCGGTTTATATATATCGTCATAAACGCCGAGTATACGGGAAAGCCGCAGGACGCCGACATAATAAAGTGCATAACAGGCGAGCTTGACCTAAGCGACGCCACAGCGAGGGAGTATATCATCGGTCAGATAAATAAGCTTTACTCAGCGGCAAAGGGAATGCTTAAAAGCGGCGGTGAAAGGCTTGAAAGTGAGGCTAAGGAGATTATAAAAGTTGCGGATAGTTTGAGCGAACGCATAAAAAGCGGACATTCAGATTGATTTCCTGAATGTAGATTCACTTTGACTGCGGCGTTTTGCGCCTTCTAACAAAATTTAATGGTAAGGTATGATTATAGATATGACAATGGTAAAGGATATATATAATTTTATAGACGAAATAGCTCCTTTTCGCACTCAGGACAGCTGGGATAATTCCGGGCTTCTTGTCGGCAGGTCAGAGGAAAAAGTTACAAGGGTGCTTTTGTCTTTGGACGCCACAATCGGCGCTGTAGACCAAGCGCATGACAGCGGCTGTGAGCTGATTATAACTCATCACCCGGTGATTTTTCACGGGCTTATGTCTTTAGACGATTCGCTTCCTGCGGCAAGACTTTTAAAGTATGATATAGCCTGCATTTCAGCTCACACCAATTTAGACAGCGCAGAATACAGCATAAGCGATATGATGGTTGACACGCTGGGACTGAAAAATTCACATCAGCTTATAGATGTAAACCGCCGTGACACTGTAACAGGCAGAGCAGTCGGCTATGGAGCAACAGCTGAATGTGAGGACGAAATAACGCCTTACGAGCTGGCAAGGCTATGCAAGGAAAGGTTTAACTGCGTTGCGATAAAATACGTTGCAGGAAAAAGAAAAATCCGCAGGGTCGGTATGGTTTCGGGCGCAGGCTCTGAATGTCTTTATCAGGCGCATAAGATGGGTCTTGACGCTTTTATAACCGCAGAGGTCAAGCACCATGAATTCTTAGACGCTCAAAGGCTTGGTTTAACCCTTATAGATGCAGGTCATCATGAAACTGAGGCTATTGCAATGCCTTATTTAAAGAAGCTTTTGGAGGAAAAATTCTCCGATGTCAGCTTTGAGCTTGCAAGGTCAGGATTTGCGGCGTCAACCGTTTTGTAGAAAGGATAATGTTTTATGGCACTTGACGGAGTGTTTTTAAGCCTTGTCAGAAAGGAACTGGCAGGGTGCTTGATAGGTGCAAGAGTTGATAAGATTCATCAGCCGTCAAGAGATAATTTAGTGATATCATTAAGAACGGTATCAAGCGGTACAAAAAAGCTTTTCTTCTCAGCCTCCGCAGGAACTGCAAGGGTGCATCTGACGCAAAAGGAGCTTGAAAACCCAAAGGTTCCGCCGATGTTTTGTATGCTTTTAAGAAAGCATCTTTCGAGCGGAAAGCTTATAGATATTCGTCAGGACGGCTTTGAGAGAATTTTATATTTTGACTTTGAAGCGACAGACGAGCTTGGTGATAGGGTCATATTAACCCTTGCCTCCGAGATAATGGGCAGGTGCTCAAACGTCATACTCATAGGCAAGGATTCAAGAGTTATCGACTCTATTAAAAGAGTCAGCGAGGATATGTCGAGCGTAAGGCTTGTTCTGCCCGGGATAAAATACAGTCTTCCGCCGAGAGACGAACGCATGAGCTTGTTTGACTTTGATAAGTACACACTCATTGACGAGTTTAAAAGCTCCAAACAGCAGGATGCAGCCAAGGCACTTGTTCGCCTGATAGAGGGAATATCGCCTGTATTTGCAAGGGAAGCGGTGTTTTATTCTTTGCACGGCAATGAAAAGCCGCCGATAGAGTTTAGCCCCGACGAGTGCGACAGGCTGGCGTTTTATCTGTCAAACTGTGCCAAGGAGATATCAGAGTGTAAAAATAAATACGTTCTTTTAAAGGACAAAAACGGCTTGATGAAGGACTTCTGCTTTGCCGATATCCACCAATACGGCGCATTGATGACTGTTAAAGAATTTGAAAGCCCATCTGAGCTTTTGGACTACTTCTACTCCGAAAGAGACGTTATAGCCCAGACAAGGCAGCGTGCCGATGATTTATTCAAGCTGTTGGTGAGCTTAAGCGAGAGAATAGCCAGACGTGTCTCCGCTCAGAAAATAGAGCTTGAGGAGTGCAAAAACCGTGACGAGCTGAGGCTTAAGGGCGACCTCATTATGTCTAACTTATATCGCCTTGAAAAGGGGATGACTGCAGCGCAGCTTGAAAACTATTATGAAGAAAGCTGCCCCCAAGTTGAAATAGAGCTTGACGCAAGGCTGACTCCCTCTCAAAATGCGCAAAAGTATTATCTTGAATACAGAAAGGCAGACACCGCCGAGAAAAAGCTCAAGGAGCTTATAGCCTCGGGTGAGGAGGAACAGCTTTATATCGACTCTGTTTTTGATTCACTCAGCCGTGCGTCAACCGAAAGTGAGCTTTATTCTATACGCTCAGAGCTTGCCGCAGGTGGATATGTCAAGCCGTCGAGGTCAAAGGTAAAGCAGCCAAAGGCGCTTCCGCCGATTGAGTATATGTCGTCGGACGGCTATAAAATCCTTGTCGGAAGAAACAACCGTCAGAACGATGAGCTGACTCTCAAAACTGCCGAAAAGACGGACATCTGGCTTCACGTTCAGGGCTTTACCGGCTCGCACGTCATAATAAGTGCAATGGGCGGTGAGGTTCCGTTTGAGACGATAGAGCAGGCGGCGCACATAGCGGCGTTTAACTCGTCGGCGAGAAGCTCGTCGCTTGTGCCCGTCGACTACACTCTTGTCAGGTTCGTTAAAAAGCCGTCGGGGGCAAAGCCGGGCATGGTTATATTTACAAACCAGAAAACGCTTTACGTCACTCCCGATGAGGACATGGTAAATTCATTGAAAAAGTAAGCTTGAAAGGACTTGAAATAGTGAAGGACCGTTTTGAAAACACCTTGGGATATCTGATTTTTGAGATAATCGTATTTTTCGGACTGCCGACAGTGATGTTGGTTTTCAAATTGAGGGCAATTTATAATTTTGTTCCGATTGTAGACCTTTGCGTTGCCCTTGCAGTCGGCTTTACGTTCGGAAGAAAGCACGGGGGAGACTGGCTGATGAGCATAGTGTCGGCGATTGCTTTCATACCGTGCGTTTATATCTTTTATAACTCAACCGCTTGGATATACGTCTTTGTGATACTCTTGTTCTCACTTCTCGGAGTTTTTATCGGAGCGGTGTTCAGAAACAGGGGAAGATAGAGAAGCCGTCAATATCAGCTTATGAATATTCCCATACAAAATCCCTGCGGTTTTGTATGGGAATCAGTATTATCAGACCATGTTATCCTTGATGATTTTTCCGTTTATAAAGCTTTGCGCATTATCAAGAGTGGTAACAGTTATTGCTTCAAGAGCTTCCTTAGTTAAAAAGCCCTGATGAGAGGTCACTATGACATTCGGAAAGGATAAAAGCCTTGCGGTAACGGATGATTCAAGAATATCATCCTCACGGTTTTCAAAGACGTTTGGCTGCTCCTCTTCGTAAACGTCCAAGCCTATTCCCGAAAATTTCAGCGTCCTTATTCCTTTTATTAAATCCTCCGTGCTTATCAGAGCGCCTCTTGAGGTGTTGACAAGTATTACCCCCGGCTTCATTTTTTCTATGGCGCTAAGGTTTATCATGTGATACGTTTCCTCAGTGAGCGGACAGTGTAAAGAAATCAGATCGCTTTCAGAATACAGCTCGTCCAAGGAACAGTATTTTATAAAATCCAATGATTTATTGGGGTATTTATCGTATCCTAAAACAGACATTCCGAGTCCCAGACATATTTTGGCCATAGCCGCTCCTATTCGTCCCGTTCCGATAATTCCTGCGGTTTTGCCGTGGAAGTTGACGCCTGTAAGCCCGGTCAGACTGAAATTGTTCTCCCTTGTTCTTATATATGCCTTGTGGATTTTGCGGTTGGCTGCAAAGGCAAGAGCCATAGCGTGCTCGGCGATTGCCTCCGGTGAATAGGCAGGAACCCTCAAAACGGTTATGCCGAGCTTGTGAGCGGCGTTTAAATCCACATTGTTCACGCCTGCACAGCGCATAAGAATAAGCTTGATTCCGGATTCATAAAGGCAGTGCAAAACGCTTTCGGTAACAGATGAAGCGACGAATAAGCACACGGCGTCGTAGCCTTTGGTAAGGCGAACGGTATGACAGGATATATCTGTCTCCAAGAAGTCGATTGTGATGTTTTTATACTCCGAAAGCGCAGATTCAAAGGCTTCCTTGTCATAGGGCTTGGTGTCAAAAAACAGTATTTTCATATATTTATCCCTCGCATAAAACAAGCTTAAAAATGCTCTGCCGACAAGTGGCTTTATGAATGTCATGTCGGCGGAGCATTATGATATTATTTAGTTTATGCAGGGAAACGAAGATTATTATTTAGGGCTTTATATTTCTATTCTTATTCCCTCGTCGCCTATCTTGGCGTTGTCAATGCTTCTGTAAAACTTTTGCGCTTCATCGTTATTTGCCATAAGTGCAATAAGCGTTGCGACGCCCATTTCTTTGAGCGCAGACCTCAAGCCTGCAAGCAGCAGCTGAGCAACGCCCTCGTGGCGGCAGCTTTTCAAAACACATATCCAATCAAGATATGCGCTGATAGTTCCGTCAAACCTGGTAGTTATAAGCGAGGCGTCTATTCTTCCGACAACCACGCCGTCCTTGTATGCCAAAAGCGATACGCTGTTGTTGAATCTTGGGTCATCAAAGCTTTTTTCGACTGCGCTTATATAGCTGTCGTCTATATCCCAAAAGTAAAAGTTTTCCTGACTGCGCAGCTCCTTTTCAAATGCTGCCACATCGCCGATTCTGTCCTTGGTGTAGGGCAGGATATCAACCTGCGCATTGTGTATTCTTGAATATTTGACATGAGTATACGAGGTTTCGCCGTCGCAGCCCTGCGCCAGAGTTTCTTTTTTATAAAGACTTTTATCAAAGTCGGGGAAGAACACATCCGCACCGTCATAGCTCTCGTCAATTTCTGTCAGGATTATCTCATCGGCAAACGGAAGCGATTCTTTGTATACCGACGCTCCGCCGATGATATATGCGTCGCCCTCGCACAGCTTTATTGCATCGCCGAGCGAATAAACGACCTCGGCGCCGTCTATTTTAAGCTCGGGGTTTCTTGATATGACGATGTTGCGCCTTTTGGGGAGAGGTCTTCCTATTGATTCATAGGTCTTTCTTCCCATGATAACAGTGCTTCCGGAGGTTGTGCTTCTGAAGAATTTCATGTCTCCGGGCAAGCTCCACATCAAGCCGTTGTCTTTACCCAGCTCGCCGTTTTTTCCTACTGCCGCTATAAGCTTTATCATTATAAAAACCGCACCTTTCTTTTTACTGAGCAATCGGGAATGAGATTTTCCCCATATGCTGATAGTCTATGAGCTTTACGTCCTTAAGCTCGGCGGAGTTGTCGAAGTCATAAAAGCTTTTAACGCTCGGATTGAGCCAAAGCTTGGGAGCAGGCAGGTCGCCTTGCTCATCGAACCTTCTTATCTGTTCGTTTACTCCGTCAAACTGGTTTACATATATGTGAGCGTCTTTAATCGACCAGTTGAGTGTTCCTGCTTTTAAGCCTGTCACCTGAGCCAGCATACACATCAGGACTGCATACTGGGTGACGTTAAACGGCAGACCCAAAGGAACGTCACAGCTTCTTTGATGAACCCAGGCGTTTAGGCAACCGTTTGTAACGTCCCACTCGCTCGACCACACGCAGGACGGCAGAACCGCAGTTTTAAGATAGTCATTCTGCCAGAGCGACATAACCATACGCCTGTCCTCGGGGTTGTTTTTCAGCTTTTGAATCAGCTCGTCGATAAGTCCGAATTTCTTGACGATATAGCCGTACGCCGTGCCGATGGTGTGCGCCCATTCAATGCCGAACTCACGGTGAATTTCGGATTTGATTAGCCTGCCGTTTTCATCGGGGAGCATCTGAGTTGCGTTCCAGAAGCCGTTTTCATCTATTTCCCATTCGTCCCAAATGTGAACGTTTCTCTCCTTGAGCCACCTGACGTCGTTTGACTGCGCCTGATATATCCAAAGCATCTCCAAAACCGCCTGTCGGATAAACAGCTGCTTTGTAGTAAGAACAGGAAATTCCTCGCCGACGTTCAGGCTAAAGTGCCATGCAGGGACCTTTACCGAGTTGACACCGGTTCTGTTTTCAACCTCAACGCCGTTTTCCTTTATCTCTTTGAGCAGACTGATATATTCTTTATCCCACTTTGACATAAAATCTCTCCTAACTTATAACATATAAATGCCGATGTAATGAAAGCTGTATGTTTAAAAAAATCAAATTGAAATTAAATGACGTCAATTGATAAATATTGCAATCGATTTGATGGCTATTGATTTACAGCTGAAAATATATTTGTTTTAGTATAGCTTTTGTATTTAATATATCATTGAAATTGAGATTTTTCAATGATAAAATATTAATATAGTTGGTAATTTGCAT
>DKWG01000014.1:0-8769 GCA_002491605.1 Ruminococcus sp. UBA7158 | reverse complement strand
CGTAATTTGCATATGTACAATCAAGACTATAGGTCATTGACTTCTTTAAACCTATGGTTATGCCTTTTTTAACGGCCGAGTCTGTTTGAAAAGGCAGAATTATTATTCTTGAAATGCGAAGGAAGGAATGGTTATATCAATGAAAAGTAGGTTTTTAAAAAAGCTTACGTCAATTGTGATTGCGGCGGCTGCTGCGGTCAATGTTTCACTTGCAGCCTTGCCTGTAAGCGCACAGGGCCTGAAAAAGAGCAAGATAAGCGCTGCAACGCCGAGACTGGTTGTCGATATGCTTGAAGACGAAGGCGACATAATGCACGGCGCCTCCGGCTTTTTATACGGAATAAGCAGCGAGGGGGTTCCCGAAAACAGCCTTATAGTGCCGCTTAAGCCAAAGGTTTTAGCGTCTAAGGGTGCTCTGGGCACAGAACACCCTTACGGCGATGCTTTGGATGTCGCCGAGAGCTTTTTCAAGTCGGGCGGCGAAATGGTTCAGATGTATTGCAGCAACTACTATGCAATTTTCGGACCTCAGGTCACAAACGTCCAATATGCCAAGGACTTAAAGGAAATTATTGTTCCGTCGGTAGTCAAGTGGAAGCAGGAGTGGAACGATAAGCACGGCACTCCAAAAAATCCGAAGGACGAGCTTGGAAAGATAGATATCGACAAGGCTATTGTCTACCTGCCGATAAACGAAGGCTCGCCGCAGGTTGATGCCGAAACCGGGATGTCCGATAATTATCAGTCGTTTTATAAGTCTTGGAAGCTTTATTATGACGCTATAAAGGAAGCCGACCCCAAAGCAACCGTCGGCGGACCTAACGATGCGGCATACGGTCATTGGCGCCCGGGCGGAATGAAGGAGTTTTTGGAGTTCTGCGCCGAGAATAACTGCTGGCCGGATGTCCAGACATGGCACCAGCTTGACGACGGAGAGGGAGCGTTTGAGCGCTACCCCGGCGAGGTCGCAGAATACCGTCAGATGGCAAAAGAGCTTAATATGCCTGAAAACACAATAGTAATTAACGAATATGCAACCATGGAGGCGTGCGGCGTCCCGGGAATACTTATTCGCTACATTTCCATGCTTGAGCACAACAAAACATATGCCTGCCTGCCCTTCTGGCATCAGGCAAATAACTTAAATGATTTAGCGGCAGACGCAAACGAGCCGAACTCCGCATGGTGGTTCTATAAGTGGTATGCCGATATGACAGGCAAGCTTTTAAAGACAACATCGGAAAACACAACGGCAGTCGGTCTGAACGCTGTTGCTGCTATTGACAGTGAAAAGTCGACAGCAAGCGTTTTGTTCGGCGGTGTTGACGGTGCAAGTGCAATTGTTTTGAGGGACTTGGCAAAGGCTAAGGGCTTTGAAAAGGTTAAAAAGGTCAACGTTACGCTCAAGGCGGCTCATTTTAAGGGCTTTTTGGGTGCTTGTAAGCCCGAAACCCTCGTGGAGGGCGTATTCGAGCTTGACGGCGGTCATTTAGTTATCGACTTGGACGATATGATAGCTTCGTCAGGCTACAGCCTAACGGTAACTCCTGCTTCGGACGACGCCGATGTCGCAGCGTTTTCTTCAAGCAGTGTCGGCATATACGAGGCTGAAAGCGCAGAGCTTTTGGGTCAGTCATATGTCGGCGGCAGCGGCGGATACTATGCTTCGGGCAGAGCTTACGTTTCGGGCGTAAACAAAAAATCAGGCGTGCGCTTTAATGTCAATATACCGGCTGACGGCAACTATAAATTAGAGCTTGTCTACGGCAACGGTACAGGCACTGACAGAGGAAACGAGGACAAACACGGCCCCAAGAACGTTTTAGCTGAGCTCAGCATTGACGACAGCTCTGAAACTATAGTCTTAGAAAATACCATGCTTCGTGACTGGTCGGATATATATTCTATGCACTGCGATTTAACGGCAGGGGAGCATTCAATAACTATAAAGGGCTTATCTGACGAGCTTGACCACAACATTTTGCTTGACGTTTTGTTCATAACCTACAGCGGAGCATACGGCGAGGGCGAAGCGGCATTTGATATACTGCTCGAGGCTGAGGACTCTGAGTTTAATCAGCTTGCCTCAGTTAAAAAGACAGCAGTTGCAACGGAAACTAAAACAGAAGGGTATTCGGGACGAGGATATATTAGCGGTCTTGAGAAAAACGCTGTTAGGGACGGCGGAGGAATCCGCTTAGCCGTAAATGTTCCCGAAAGCGGACTTTACAGCACCGAGCTTAGATATATCGGCAGTGCCGACACTAAGGCGAGAATATATGTCGGAAATACGGTAAGAGCTTTGGACGGCGTTGAGTTTGAGCTTGCCCTCGGGGCGTCCTCGGCTTGGAGTGAAGCGTCAACATCTGTTTATCTGCAAAAGGGCATGAACATTATTGATATCGACGCACAAAGCAGTATTTTGCTCGACAGTGTAAGAATAAGCTCATTTGCTCAGAGCGATGAATATGAAACGGAAATAAGTGCTGTGGACGCTGTACCGAGCGGTGCTGACACTGAGGACGTATCATATTACGTCTGGAAGGTCAAGGCTGACGACAAGGGCAAGCCTGAGCTTTATAAGGAGTTCAGGAGCACAGATAAGACAGCTGTAAGCTCAGTGCCTTCGGGCATTGAGTATGTTGTCGGCAGAAGCCTTTCGGGTGATGTAAATGCGTCCTCGGATGTAAACAAGTATCTTGAGTTTACCTACAATGCAGATGAAGCAGGAACGTATGCTTTAAGAATATTCCATTCAAACGACGAAATTTTCGGCACTCACGGCTATAACACCAAGATAATTGATAAATACCTATGCGTTCAGGTGAACGGCGGCGAGGCGAAAAGGTACTTCTTTATAAACTCACTTTCAAAGGACACATTTAAGGAGAAGACAGTTTATATCGATCTCGAAAAGGGCGAAAACAAAATCAAGCTCTTTAACGACGACAGCTGGTCGGTTATAAAGGGTCTTGACAACAATGACGCCGAAAGGGTCGGTCTGAAAAAGAGCATGATAGGCGGTTCGGAGCAGGGCTATTATATGGATAAGCCCGGTGATATACCGATAACGAACTCTATGCCCAACCTTTCAAAATTCATAATTATGCCGGCACAGGTTAATAAGTCAAACTCCGCTAACGCTCACAAGGCGACATTCAAGTACAGTCAGGGCGGAATTGTTTCCGCTGACAAAAATACCGTTTCGGACGGCGGAAGCGTTACATTTACCGTTTATGCCGAGCAAGGTGTAAAAAGAGCGATGTTAAACGGCAATGAAGTGTCGCTCACTAAAGGAAACGACGGCGAATATCGATACACCGCCGACAAGGTAAGCTCTGACGTTGAGCTTGCGGTTGAGTTTGAACGCACTGAATCGGGAGCGGAAAACCGTGACCCGCTGATTGCAAACAACAGCTTCGGAACCGGCAATACAGACGGCTGGAAGATAAAAGCCGGTGGGAAGTCCGGCGTTGAATCGTCATATTTTGATAGATTCCGGAACAAGTGTTATCTTAAGGTCATCGGAAACGCAAGTGTTGAAAACAGCGTTAAAATCGACAAGAGCGGTGTTTATGAGCTTAGCTTTGTCATGAAAAATAAGGGCTACAATTCGGAAAGAATCGGCGGCTTCAGCAGTATAGAGCTGTATGCGGCTGTTGACAAAAAGGAAGGCGTGCACGTCACCTTAGTGCCGACTGAGGAATACTCGAAGGTCACTTATCTTGTAAACGTCCCGGAGGACAATTCTGAGATCAGCTTTGTTTTAAAGGTCAACTCAAAGAGCGGATTTGAAACCTATCTTGATGACTTCACTATAACTAAGAGCGATATCGTAAGAGACGTTACCGTTTACTTGGTTGACAGCGGCGACCACGACCCTGAAACACGCCCCAAGGGCGGACGCTTGGGTGAAAATAACTCTTTAAGCGATATGATATATGGAACCGACCCTAAGACAGGAAAAATGTGGGGACTGGTTGACTACTTAGATCCCGACGGAACTAATTACAGCTACAACGGCGACTCAAAGGGAGTATTCACCGAGTGGACACGTCCCGACACGGGAAGAGGCACAGAGGATAATTTAGATATGAACGCCACCTTCCGCTTTGCCTGCGGTCAGGACGGCTCGGACAGAGTGCTAAATGAAGTCGGAGAGGTATTTATCGACTATAAGTTCGAGCTCGAGCCTCATGAGCAGTACGACGTATTTATCGGTCTCGGTAACGAGTGGAACAACTCGAGCAATGTAAATGTATACGCAAACTATGTGTCAGACGCTCAGATGAGAAGCTCGAAGAAGGCTCAGACAATGGCGTCGAGCATAATAGAGGAAAGCGTTATCGTTCCTAACGGCTCGCACGTTGAGGTCTGCGGCACAGTCTGGACAGATTTAGACGGCTTCCTGACAATAAGCCTGCGCCGACCGCTGCCTGCTGAGAATACCACAATTAATCTCAACTACATAATAATCCGCCGTGCAAGAACCGCCGAGGAGTATAAGGACAGCATATCGGATTTAGCTAAGGAAATAGATCGACTTGCCAAGGAAGAGAATTCAAAGACGACAGCATCGCTGTTAAATAAGGCAAAAACCTATTCTGACGACGTTTTGTCTATGGAGGTATCGGGAAACGATATCGTTTCTTTGACCAATGCTGAAAACTCTCTTAAAAATATCATAGCCATGACAGAGCTTGATTTGGGCAATGAATCCGGCATAAATACTTATGTTACAGCGGCGATAATTGCCGCAGCGATTGCAGTTGGAGCGGCGGTAGTGTGCATAGTGGTTAAGAGGAAAAAGAAGAAGTAATTTTGATGTAAAACGTCCGAAACAATTTTAGTTTCGGACGTTGGCTTTTTATTGCAATTTGTAAAGGTATGAGTTATAATATCCGCAGGTGGATATTATAATCAATTTATTGCACTGTTTTAACGCAGTCGACGCGTCAAATGAAAACAATGCGCAATTATTACACTATACATCGGAGGTAAAGGCTTATGTCATACAGCTTCAATGCCGAAAAGGCGGCAAATGAATGTATTCAATGGATTCGTGACTGGTTTAAAGAAAACGGAGACGGCTGCAATGCCGTTTTGGGAATATCGGGCGGAAAGGACAGTTCGGTTGCAGCGGCTTTGTGCGTTAAGGCACTCGGCAAAGAGCGTGTAATAGGCGTTTTAATGCCGCAGGGCGAGCAGTTTGATATCGATTACTCTCATGAGCTTTGCGCACTTTTGGACATCAAAAAGATTGAAGTGAACATCGGCGAGACTGTCAAGGCTTTAAAGGAAGCCTTCCCGTTCGAGGCGTCTGTACAGACTGTTACAAACATTCCGCCGAGAGTGAGAATGACGGTTTTATACGCCGTTTCTCAGACCTACAACGGCAGAGTTGTCAACACCTGCAATCTGTCCGAGGACTGGGTCGGCTATGCCACTCGCTACGGAGACGGAGCAGGAGATTTCGGACCTATTTCAAACTTTACCGTTCAGGAGATAAAGGCAATAGGCAGGTATCTCGGACTGCCCGAAAAGTTTGTTGAAAAGCCGCCGCTGGACGGTCTTTGCGGCAGGACGGACGAGGACAACCTCGGCTTTAAATACGCCGAGCTGGATGCGTACATCCGTGAGGGAATAGAGCCGTCACCCGAGAAGAAGGAAAGAATTGATAGGCTTCATAGAATTAATCAGTTTAAGCTCAGATACTTTGACACTTTTAAGTATTCCGGGGATTGAGCAGCAGTACAAATACTATCAGGCTTCGGGTTTTGATAAAAATAGTACAAATGCGTTCCGATTGGCTTTAATAGCCTTGGGAACGCATTTTTTACGGATTAAGCTGCGCTCTTAAAAACAAAAGCAGCTTTTTTTCCTTTCGTGAAACCTGAACCTGAGTTATACCGAGCCTTTGAGCAGTCACCTGCTGGGTCAGGTTCATAAAAAACCTCAGGTATATAAGCTGTCGGTCTTTTTCATCTAAGAGTGAAAGCGCTTGATTTAGGGCTATCGAGTCGGTTATTTTAATGTCGGGGGCTTCAACGGGCAGGTCTGCTTGTGAATCGTTGTCGTCGGAGGAATAGGTTAAGCTGACTGTCGGCTGGCTGACGCTCAGCGCTTCGATGACGTCGCATTTTTCAAGACCTGTCGCATTGACAAGCTCGTCTATTGTCGGTTCGTGACCGTAGCTGTGTTCAAATCTTTCCGCCGCCCTTGACACGGCGAGCGAGCGCTCCTTTACAGAGCGTGAAACCTTAACCGCTCCGCCGTCCCTAAACAGACGCTTGATTTCGCCTAATATAACGGGCACTGCATAGGTTGAAAACCTTGCTCCTCGCTCCCTGTCGAAAGCCTTGACAGCCTTTACAAGACCCATGCAGCCTGCGCTGTAAAGCTCGTCATATTCAATTCCCTTGCCCTTAAATCGCCCTGCGCAAAGGCGCACTAATCCCAAGTTTGCTTCGACGGTTATCTCTTCCGTATCTGAAAACGCTTCGTTTTTTGTAAACATTATCCCTCATCATTTCCGCTAATTGAGCTTATACTAATTCTCGTTTAAAGTGATAGCAAAAATCAGCCACAAAACCGCTAAACGATGGGTTTTGCGGCTGATTTTTTGGACACTTTTTAAACTCGAATTAGTATTACAGCTTTGTCTTTAACCTTTTTGTCAGGACAACCGTAGTGCCTGAGCCGAGCTTGCTTGTAACCTTAACGCTGTCGCAAAAGCTCTCCATCACAGAAAAACCAAGTCCGGAGCGTTCCTCATCCGGCAGAGAGGTATAAAGCGGCTCCATTGCCCTTGCAACGTCCTCAATTCCTGCTCCCTTGTCCCTGATTTTTATGTATATTAAGCCGTCTGAAAAGGCTTTGGCGGTAAGCTCAATTTCTCCGCAGGTGTTGCGGTAGCCGTGGACGATACTGTTTGTAACTGCCTCGCTGACAGCCGTTTTTATCTCGTTCAGCTCGTCTATCCTTGGGTCGTACAGCCCTACAAAGCCGCTTATTGCAATTCTTGAGAGCTTTTCATTTGCCGAGAGGGATGGAAATTTCAGCTTCATTTCGTTTATCGGTTTTTTACTCATTATTTTTGATTCCTTTCATTTTTACTTTGACACTTAAGCTGTGCATTGCGATGCTTCTGCGCTTGATATTGAAGGCACACTACTCAGCACTGCTGCCGCTTTGACCTTTTGCCGACGATTTGCCGGAGGCGTCCTTAGCTTTCGGTATTGTAACCAGATTGTCCATTCCGGCAAGCAGCATAACTCTTTCGATGTATTCCGGCATATTGACAAGCTCAACCCTTCCGCCGAGAGCCTTCATGTTCTTATACCGTCCCATAACAAGCCCGACTCCGGAGCTGTCCATAAAGGTCACTCCCGAAAAGTCAAGCTTTAAGGTCTTAGGAGGGCAGTCGTTTAGCGCAGTGTCGATGTCCATTCTGAGCCAGCGTGCGCTGTGGTGGTCGATTTCGCCTGTTATCATGGCGGTTAATTCATCGTTTCGGTCGGATTTTATATAGACAGCCATAGGTTGTTCTCCTTTTGATTTAAGTTTTCACACTGATTTTAAGCTGATACGGACGTGAAATCTGTCGCAATGTGCGGGACAAGCTGTGTGATTTTTTGTTGTATAATCTTTGGAGAATTACGAACTCATAAAGCTTGGAAAGTATATCTTTCGAAGTTACAAAGCCCTTAATCCGCTATATTTATGACTGCTTTCTTTTTCTTTTCTGCAAGCTCTTTGAATTGTGCCGCACCACCGATGGTATCCTTAACATATGTGACTACATAGTTCGACTGCTCAATCATCCATTTGTTGCGATAGCTGATTGCGAATTTTCTTGGGACTGTTTCTATGCCGTCCGGGAGCATGGTGTCAGTAGGACTCTCTTCCTCTGGATTATGTTTCTTTCCCGGAAGGTATGCGAGCACCACAGAATAGTCTATAGAGTAAATTTCTTTTAACTCAATCAGACAACGTTTCACCATATAATCAAAGCTTCCTTGATTACCGACATAAAATCTAACGACATTTTTATTTTCAATTAAATCGATAAGAATTAACCTTAGCTTTGGCTCTATTTCTTTTGGAGTATTCCTATGCCCGAAGAATGTACAAGTTATCATAGCTTCACCTCACAATTTAGACCAATATAACGGTCAATATTTTGCCTCAGTATAACATAAACTATTAATAGTTGCAACCAATACAGGTCAAAACTATTTGTGAGGTAAGTCTATGGAACAAAAAATCAGAAGAGATTTAAATATGGGTGCAAATCTTCGCACACTGCGATATAAGTCGGGATTGTCACAAGAAAAGCTGTGTGTCGAGCTTCAGCGCAGGGGCTGTGACATAGGCAGGACGACGTACGCAAAATACGAATCCGGTGAGCTGAATATAAGAGCAAGCGTGATTGTTGTGCTAAAAAAGCTGTATAACTGCTCGTATGACGATTTCTTTGCAGGATTAGACAAGGAAATCGATGATTAGTACATATTTTAGGCTTGAAGAACCGTGAAAGCTTTGCTTAAGGCGGCGATTCCGAAAACTATAGAGTAATATAAGACGGAGAGCAATCTATGTCTTTTTTGTTCATTCGAAATAAGAAGTCGCAGTGCGGTGAAAGCTCGCTATAGTTACTGCAATAGCGGCTGTCGGCAGGGGCAAGTGAGTTTACGGTGTGGGTATAAGGCTGATTTCTCGTTCTCCTGCAATTCCGAAAAATATTTTTAAAAATGTATGTGCTAAAAT
>DKWG01000012.1 GCA_002491605.1 Ruminococcus sp. UBA7158 | reverse complement strand
GACCCTCTGCTTGTAAGGCAGATGCTCTCCCAGCTGAGCTATGCTCCCACATAAGCCGACAAGTGAAAGCTTAGTCTCACAAGCGACTTCGTTATTATACATTATGATTTCGTGCTTGTCAACACTTTTTTGAAAAAATTTTTGAAAAAGTTTTTTGGATTTAATCTGCATAGCTGCCATGCAGGAAAGCACAAGTGTTTGTGCGACAATTATCATGAAACATATCAGCCTTCATGCTCGCTATGTAAAAGCGGCGTTATAGGGAACGCACTGAATATATGATGCTTATTCCATTCTTCAATAGACAGCACTTCAAAACAATCTATCATTCTCTCTTTAATTTCAGGCAGTTTTTGAAGCTTAAATGGAAGCAATTTGGCAATATCAACTTTGATTCTCTTGCGCGCATCTGAGTCACTGTGTGGATATTCAAGGATATATACATATACAATAGGCTTTTGTTTTCCGATGGCTTTAACATACAGCCAGCTGTCGTAAAACTTGAATGCAATTTTATTTTGACTTTTTTGAGCGTTTGGAGTAAAAGCATCCGGACGCACTGCGTTTAGAATACAGGCATTTTTATATTCGACCAAATATATTTTATCTGCCGTTTCGAAAACAAAGTCGACATCGCTTAAAATTCCGATATTACATTGATGATATATATCGTTAAGCTTGTTTGTTGCCCACAGTGCGGCAGAAAAATCAAACTTATAAGCATTGTTTTCGTCATGAAATATTTGTTCTGTCATCCGTTTACCACGTCCTCGAAAATTAAGTCCAAAAGTTTTTCATCGGCATTCATTATGTGGTTAGGCTTGAGCTCCTCTAAAGTATATGCTGATTCGCTGTATATGACATCGTCACGCTCGCAGCATTCAAGCAGAGCGTCTTTCAAGGTATCAGGCAATTTCGATGAACCTTTATACAAATTATGAAATTGAACCTGTTCTTTATTGTCACGCAATATTTCAAGATACTTTGCAAAATTGTAGCTATGGGTTGCAATGAAAATCTGAATGCCGTTTCTTTGCAGTTCCAAGAGGATTTCCGCAACAAGTCTGAATAGCTCAGGATTTAAATTTGCTTCGGGTTCATCCCAAATAAGAATAGTTCCTTTTTCCAACAATCCATTTTTAATAAGCTTCCAAAGCAGTGCGAGCTTTCTAAGCCCTTCTGCCTCCAACGAAAAATCAATCTTTTGACCGTCTTTCTTAACAATATAGAAGGATTCGTCATCATAAATCAGTTTTCCGCCTATAACTTTTTCTATTTGTCCGAGGATACGATCTAAGTATTCCGGCATTGTGCGTGCTTCGGGAAGCGATGCGTTTACAATTATATCAACTTGTGTTCCGTCAAACGGCATTTTAAATTTTTTATCTAACGCCAAAAAGCCCTTGGAGTGCGAAAGCATATCAGCTGTTGGGATAAAAACAGACTGAATATCAAGAGAAAGCCAGTCGGTATCAAAAAAGCCTTTGTGCGATAGGCTGTATTCAAAGGTGTGCTCACCGTCAGAAACTGCAAAGCTGCTGTAGTCTTCTTTGAATGCATTATTTTTCATAGATTCCATATCAGATATATTGTTTGAAAAATATCTATAGAATTTGTCTGTCATATACTCTTTGGTTTGCTTTATCGACCATTGAGTTGCTGCATAAATCATTTTCAATATGGTGGTTTTTCCAGTACCGTTTTCACCTATGATAACATTAATACCATCTGAAAAGCTAAGCTCAAAAGCATCATGGAATTTATCACTATCGCAAAGCTCCCCGACTTTCGGATCGCCATTATTCTTCCTCCACTGCCTTTGGAATCCCATTACATTCACTATTTTTATAGACTTAATTGACATGACTATCGCCCCCTAAACATATTGTTCATCATAATTAGCTGAAATAATTATACTACCAGAATACAGATTAACAATCACATTGTCAATCGACACTGTTTTCGATTGAATCCGCTCTCAACACATTCATTAAAACCGCATTAAGGCTCGCTTTGCGATACGGCGTCAAGTAATCTTTCAAACACCGGCAGTGCATCGTCAAAATTGTGCTGCATTGTTTCAAGCGAGGTGGACAGAAGCTTTTGCGGCTCTCTTATTCCTAAGTAAAGCTCATCGGGCATTTCCTGCCACTTAAGCTTATCCCTTGTCAGCTCGCAATTCAGCTTTATGCCCTTATCGGTCAACACGTCCGAGCTTATTTCTTGGGTGAAATCATGCACTTCAAAGTCGGTTGTGCCGTCGGAGATGATAAGCATATTGTCTCCGGTTTGAAGCTGAGCCATGATCTGAGCCTGATAAGAGGTAGACATAGTAGGATCGCTCATGTCGGACAAAATGTTATATATTAATACGTTAACCTCGCCGTCTCCGTTTATATCGTCGCAATAAGTCTGCATAAAGCTTTTAAGCTCTTCGGTGCGGTAATAAAGGGAATAGTTATCTGTAACAACCAATACCGTATAGTCCGGCTGAACGGTTGTTACGGAATGATATACAATATATCCGAACGCAACGCATAAAAAAACGCAGAACAGAATAAGCCATTTTGACCTGTACCAAACGTTTTCAAGCCACTCGCCGAAGGACAGCTTTTTCTTTTTTTCTTTTATCTCCTTGATTTCGTCGGAGTGGTCGATAACGCCCTGCTTTAAGCGCAGAAGCTCTACCTTTTGCTCCTGAAGCTTGCGCTCATAGCTCTTGCGCTCGGCGTTTTCCGCTTCTATTTGCTCCTGCCTGCGCTTTAAGTCCTGCTCTCTTGCGAGCTTGGCTTTTTGGGCAAGATCATTTTCAAATTCCACATCGTCTTCCGGAATAAAGCTTGATTTATCGGACATAAAAATCACCGTGCCTCAGCTCAGCTGAGGCGTCTCTTTCTCAATATTAAAGGTGATAACCTACTGTATAATATTATATCCTGCTTTTCGGGTTTGTCAACTTGAATGCTTTGCGCACGCCTTTCAGACAGCTTGACCTATTATAAAGCTTCCCGACAGACAGCCGATTACTCATATGCGCAAAAAATCAAAGTTAAAAATGTATTTTCGTTCAGCGAAAAATATTGCTATCTTAAAGGAAACGTGCTATACTAAAATAACTGATTGCTTTTAAGTACATTAATGCTTGTTTACCTTGCATATTATGTATTTTGGTATATGCTTCAAAAGGGGATATGTTTATGTTTAATGAAAAAACCAAGAAGCGCAAGGCTGTTGAGATAGTCGGAATAGTAGTTATTGTAATTTTGATTTTAGCTATTGTTGCAACCTTTGTTTTGTGTTCAATGTTTAAGGATTCCAATACCGCTCCGACTCTGTTCGGAAAAAGAGTTTATATAATGAACGGCGACGGAATGAATCCCAGAATAGAAAAAGGCGCAGCTGTATTTGTCGACGAGGGAGTTCTGCCCGAAGCACCCGGAAACGTCATCCTTTGCAATATAGACGGACGGCTTGCTGTTTTAGGCTATGTCGCAACTCAAAACACAACCATGGCAGACGGCAGTGTAGAAACAAAGTACATTGTCAAGTACGACAATGCTCCTGCCGATCAGCAGTGGGCGGTTTCAAGCTCTGATATTATAGGCAGGGCGGTATCTTATGATACTTTTCTCGGGGCTGTTATAAGATTTGCATCGTCAAAGGCAGGAATGCTTGTTGTAGTTATTGTACCGTGTGCGCTTTTGGTGATATATGAAGTCATTATGCTTATATTGGCTGCGAAAAGAAATAAGCGTCCGGAGATTGAACCGGAGGAGCTGGTATTCGGCGACGCCGAAGCATTTCAGCTTTACGATAAGGATAAAAACAACCGCCGCAAAGAGGTCGTGGATATAAAGTTTGAACCGGACAAGGCTCTTGAAGCAAGCTTTAAGGGCGAGTTCAACGGCAATTATGAGTTTAAGAGCCTGCAAAACAGCGATCTGAAGAAGGCTGAGGATGTTCTTTATACATCGCCTGCTAAGAATAACGGCTCTTGGCAGACCGAGGAAGCAATAACCTCGACCGATTCAAAGGCAAACTCCGCTTATGAAGCACCTGCTTTTGATACCTCCGCTTATGAAAAGCCGTCTGAGGAGCAGGCAGTCAATTCGGAGCCTGAAACGAAGCTCGATGAAACTGAAAAGGCGGAAACCTCAAGCGAGCCTGCGGTATCGATGTCTACAAGAATAGACGAGCTTATAAGACTTCTCGAAGAAGAAAAAGCCCGCCTCAACGGCAAGTGATTTAATTTTGCCTTTATCGCTTTTTGTATTTCATAATAAAAGAGACTGTGACGAGATAATATCTTGGTCACAGTCTCTTTTTAAAGTGATGTTGCTCGCTTTGCTCGCAGTGAGGGAGTGAGGAAGTGATGTGTCGGGCTAAAGCCCGACGTGGCGGTGTCACGCTTTGCGTGACTGATTTGAAGCTTTAAAAAAGATAAGAAGCCTGCGCTTTGCACCTTCTGCTTCAGATTTGTCGTGCGGAGCACGACTCCACAACGCCGGCACAGCCGGCTCATCACGTGCCAAGCACTCATCACGTTCTGCGTCAGAAGAACTCATCACGCACGAAGTGCGCATCACCTTTTCAGCTTTCCTTGAACTGTATCAAAACATCGCAATAGCTATCAGCCGAGGGCAGTTCAATCGTCCCGACCCTTTGCGCATATTTAACGATTACCGAATACATTCCAATAAACATATGCTGACACTGGCGGCCGGCGTCATCGCTCAAATGCTTTGGAAACAGCTTTTTATATCCCGATACAAACCTATCGACAGCTTCACAGTACTCATGCATAACCGGCTCGAAATGCTTTTTCGCTATAGCGTCGAATTCTTCCTTTTGCTTTTTAGTAAAGTATGGAGCTGTGACAAATAAGCTGCCGTCCGGCTTTTTCTTTATATACCCCTCCTGAATTGCATTTGCAGCCGAATAGCCGTCATCGGTTTTTCCTCTTAGCAAAATATCCTCGCAGACATTGATATAATTATCATACATCATCTGACGGCCCGGCACTCCATTAATCCAATACGATGTATGACTGCATCCGCCACGGCTGCCAAGGTTGGCACAGTGCTGCGTTCCGACACTTATTCTTGGATGCCTGCCTGTCTCCATGTTTCCAATATAGCACCATTTGTTGCCGTCATACTTTTTCTTGATCTCAGGATAGGGAAGCCTGTTGTAATTTCTGCTGGCATATGAAAATGCCATTGCTCCATAAAGGTAAAGTAAGTCCGCTTCGCTTTTTTCAGCCTTGTAAAATGGAATCTTAGCGGCTTCTTTGGCAATATCCTTAATAGCGCTAAGCAGCTTATCCATGATAGGCATAAGCTCTTTTTCGGCGTTTTCCTCGCAGAAAATACCGTATTTGTCCGACCATATTATAAAGTCGGTCTGATACCTGCCCTTTGAAGCTTCAATAACAGCATCTTTTTTTAGCAGATTATCAATTCTTTCTTCAATATAGAAAGCAGGAACTCCGCACAGCTTCGCCAAGTCCTCAACACTCTTAGGCTGTTCATAGCAATAATACAATATATTCTGAGACAGAGCGTCGTTTATATATGCACTCGGAAAAGGAATGGTTTTTCCGTCATAGTTACCGCTTCCGTAGATGTCCAAGTGTATTTTCACAGGTCTTAATGCCGTTTCGTTCATTTCTGTCAACTCCTTTTTAAGCTTTTTTCTTGCCTCCGTAAGCCGCCATCTGACTGTTCCCTCTGGAACATTTAGCTTTTCGGAGATTGCTTTTGTCGAAAGACCGTCATAGTAATATAAAACGATGATGTCACGATAAATACAGGAGAGCATGGCAATCTTTTCTCTTAGAGAGCTTAGTATTTCTTCCTCGCCCTCAAAATGCTCGTCCTCATAGGTTAATGCTTCAAGCGAATCATAGGAATACATCGCGCGCTGCTTTCCCATACTGCGCCTAAAGCTTTTTGCAGCATTGCGGGCTATCCCCCAAAGCCATGGTTCAAGCTTACTTTTGTCTTTCAGCTTAGGAAGCTCACGGACGGCGGTAAACAATATCTCCTGCGCAAGCTCATCCGCTTCTTCGCTGGAATAGGTGCGCCTAATTGCATAGCCATAGACCTTTTCAATGTAGCATTCAATAATATCGTGCGTCATCGTTCTCACCTGCCTTTCACTTATAAAGTGCTTAAAATAGGAGTTTTGCTGGGTGGTTTTTAAAAATATTTTTATATTTTATCTGAGAAAAAAGAAGTCAACTGCCACGCCGACCTCTTTTTTCTTCGCTTTTACAGTATATAATCCGTTATGCAGTCATACCAGTGAACATAAGTAACGCCGTTGATGGTAAGGCGTTCGTTTTCGGGCAGCATCTGCGTCCACAGCTTTCCGTAACGCTTGTTCGCCCAGTCGTTGCGGTTGAACCTGCGCCAAAGGACGGTGCGTCCGTTCTTATCGAGATATTGCTCTGATGCAACGTCGTCATTAAAGCATTGAATATCCATAACGCAGATAGTATCATAGGATTTACCGCCGATAGTGACGGTATACCGTCCAACAACATCGACCGTTTCTTTGTTGGTGTATCCGCTGATTTCGTTTGCGTTGCGCCGCAATAAGTTCTTGGCGGAAAGATTAACCTCATTTCCGCAGTTATCTTCCCCGAAGCCCCAATTGTTGATGAAATCGTCGCCGTCAAGAAATGTATAAAGCTTGCGCACACCGTTTTCTATATGACTTTCGGCAAGGTAACGACAGTGTGTATCGGTAAGCTGTGCTACGAACCTGCGCTCCATTTTATCGACAGAGCCTGTTCGATAGTAATCCTCCGCACCGTATTGAACGGCGAAAATCTCAACGCCCTCTATTCCGTGTATTTCCGCTTTCCCGACAGCCTCCATTTCGGTATATTCCGTGCGCTTCCCGGACGGCATATCGTACAATCCCCATGTCAGCTTTTCCCCGATGCGAGGAATCATCAGACATCCCTGAAGCTCCTCCCATTTAACCGAAAACGGCTGTTCCCGACGCTCTTCAATTTTGTATTCGGGGATAAATTCAGGCAATCTATTCACTTTCAATTCTCCTTTCATAGCTTTGGTGCCGTACGGATATTTCTCCTTGAATTTCTGCTTTGCAGTATAAAGCCTTGACTTAACCGTCCCTATAGGAACTCCCAGCCTTTTTGCGATCTGCGCCTGCGGCATAGATTTAAAGAAATACAGATAAAGTATCTGCTTATCCTTGTCGCCGAGAAGGTCTAAGGTGTCCCTGACGGTATTTTCCTCAAAAATTCCGCACCTTCCGATATTGAGCCTCGTCTCGTTAAGCTCATCTATAGGAATCTCAAACCTTAAGGATTCACGGCGGTAATAATCAGCACACTTGTTTTTTGCAATGCTTATTATCCATGCTTTAAAGCTTGCGATATCCTTCAGCTGCGAAAATTTTTGATAAGCAGACAAGTATACCTCCTGCAGAACGTCAAGGGCGTCATCCTTTGAGCTTATTTTGAATTTTACATACCGTTCAACGCAGGACTTAACCTCATCAAGCTGCTTTTCAAAGCTATCCATATGTCACCTTCGTTCATTTCAAAAGTTAAAACCGGTTTCACTTATATAGACGAACTTGATGTAAGAAAGGTTCATTTTGAAGTGAAATAATCATGCAAGAATAGTCCGTAGCTATCCGGATTTGATTCTTTTATCTCAATTCGAGCTGATTATATTTGATATGATTATAGCTCGGCTCGGTTAGCTTTACAAGATTTTTCGCAAAGGCTATTGACAAGTATATCGGCATACGATATAATAACAGTATCGGACGCCGATATAACGCATAACGATATAAGGAGATGAATCAGCTTGCCCAATCAAGCCCTTACAGAAGCTGTTTATTACATTTTGCTTTCGCTTATCGAGCCGCTTCACGGATACGGAATAATGCAAAATGTTGAGAAGCTATCAAACGGACGTGTAAAATTAGCGGCAGGGACACTGTACGGCGCTATAAACACCCTTTTAGAAAAAGGCTGGATAGCAGCGCTTTCGACACAGCAGTCAAGCCGCAAAAAGGAATATCAGATAACCGGGACCGGTAAGGAAATACTGCGCTGTGAGATTATCCGACTTTCCGAGCTGGTAGACAGCGGAATAAATATACTGAGAAAGGACGCCGAGCAAAAATGAGAAGGATTATTCACAAGATGTTTTTGGTCTGGGATTTTGACAAGGAAGAAAAGTGGCTTAATGAAATGGCGGCAAAGGGGCTTGCGCTTACCTCGGTCGGGTTTTGCAAATATGAATTTGAGGATTGCGTTCCGGGCGAATTCAGAATCGGCATGGAGCTGTTAAAGGACCTGCCGCAGAGCGTTGAAGGCTCAAAGTACATCGAATTTGTCGAGGAAACGGGAGCGGAGCACGTCGGCACATTGATGAGATGGGTCTATTTCCGCAAGAAAACATCTGACGCAGATTTCAGGCTCTTTTCAGACAACACCTCTCGCATTGAGCATCTGACAAGAATCATTGCCCTGGTTGCGGTTGTTTTAGCGGTAAATCTTTATTTTGTGCTCTATGATGCTTATATGTACTTCGCTTCGTCGCATAGCTCTGCTTTTGTTGCTGCCGGCACAATTAATCTGCTCTTTGCGGCAGTTGCGGCGTTCGGAGTCGTGCGCCTTTTGCAAAAGAGAAAGAGGCTGAAATCCGAAAGCGAGATTTTTGAATAAAGCAATGTAAAAATTTAATCGGAAGTCCTAATCAGGGCTTCCGATTTGCTTTGATTATATTTATAGCTTTGCCTTTAGACTTAAGCTTGTCGGCAGGCTTATTCCCTGACTGTTCCGTCAATAGCTATGTAGGCGTCGTCGATATAGAAATCTGACTTTCCGCTGTCTGTCTCGACATACAAAAGCATACCCGAAGCTCCCTCGGGTATTTCAAAGCTCTCGTTGGAAAGCTTTACCCATTCGCCCTTTGCCGCTTCGCACTCGGCGATACCGGCATACTTTGTCTGACCGTCGGCGGTGTATGACAGGGTGAGCTTGAAGGTTTCAATATCCTTAGTGTCCTGCATAGCATAAACTCCGAAGCTGTATGCCGTTTCGGGGACATATGTAGCCGTTCTTAAAGACCTTCCGACACCGTTCCAAGCGTCCTGACGATTCGTCACAAGCAGGCTCTTTTTGCCGCCGTGATAGGCTTTATCCGAAACGCTGACCTTAGAGCTTCCTCTTGACTCCCAGCCGTCGGCGTTCTTTTCAAAGTCAGAGCTGACATAACAGCCGTTGTCGTCAGGCTGTTCAGGACCTGCTCCCTCGGCAGGCGCAGGGATTTCTCCGCCTATTTTAAGCTCGTTTTTCTTTATAGTCGCCGAGCCTTGGCTCTGATATCCTTCAACGGTGAACGACGCTTCATAGAGCTTGCCCATCTTCATTCCAAGGGCTTCCCATGTTGCAAAGACCTCGCCGACGTTTATTGAACCCTTTTCTCTTTTCTCCTGACGGACGCACCAATACTGCTGGAAGGTTGTGTTGCCGTCTATAGAGGGCTGATTGTAGCGGGTGGTTTCGTAGATATCGTATTTGTCGCCGTCGATTTTAACGGTGGCTGTGGGGTTTCCTCCCGGCGGACGCCAGTTTCCCCATGATTCGACTATGTAATACTCAACAAGCGGCTCTCTCGTCCAACCGTACAGAGCCAAGTATGAGTTGCCGTCAGGATTGTAGTCAGCGTCATAGTCGAGGGTGATGTTTCCTATTTCCTGCCATGTTTTTGTGCAGTCAAACTTCATTCCTCTGCGGAACAGTGCATTGTTGATGTTGCTCCACTCACAGCTGAAGGTGCCGCCCTCCGTAAGGGTCATACTTGTTGTGCCGCTGTCCTTCCAAAGCTCATAGCCATAGCCGTCCTGAGTGCCTATCTCGCAGTCGGTCAAAACCTTGTAGTCCTTTTTGGCAATGGAACCTGACTCGCAGCCGCAAAGCATTGTCAGGGCAATAAAAACAGCCAAGCAAGCTGCCATACATCTTTTTCTTTTAAGCTTCAATATGTTAACTCCTCCTCAGCATTTGGTTTAATAGTATTATAATACAATTTTGACTTATAATCAAGACTTGTGCGTTAAGTAATATGATATTACCGAGGCTGAGCTGTATGACTGCGTTATTTTATGTATTACAGTATTTAAACATCAGCTTATCATTATTTCTTTAATTGATATCTTTTTGATTTTGTTTGAATACGCAAGCATCAAGGCTTCATACGCGATGATAAAAACAGCAAGTGAAATGAGCATGGCAGGGACATCGAACCGATAAACAGGGATACCGTCTATATCTTTAAATCCAATGTCAACCATAATTCTGAGCAGTGCATATTGATACACAGTTCCGATGGCAAAGCCTATATAAGACATCGGTCGGTATACGCCGAGAATAGACTTAAAGCATTCCTTTTGCGAATAGCCAAAGGCTCTCATCATGGCTATGGTTTTTGCGTTCCCCTTGATTACCGTTGTGACGGCAATAAACAACGTTATGACTTTATAATGCTTCTTACTTCGATCATAGTCTTCACCCCTTGATGTTTTTCAGTATGCTTGTAAATACTTCAGTTATCATCGAGCTGATTTCAGCGCCTGTAAAGCGACACATTCCGGTGGCACAAAGGGCTGCAATGCCGTGCGTGTATAGCCAAAGGTGATGATACAGCTTTTCGGCTAAGGACTTGTCAACCTTATAATCATTCTGAATTGACTCAAGAATTTCTTCATAGCTGTCATCTATCAGCGGCAGGACTCCTGATAAGCCGGGTATCTGCGGTTTTTCCGTCATGAAAAGAAGCTGAAAGAGCTTTGGCTCGTTGATAGAAAAGAGAATGTATTGCGTTCCGACGCCTTTAAAGGGGTGCTCTTCATTCAAGCCCTTGTCAACATACTGTTTATAAAGCTTTTTAGCATAGTCAATCACCGCCTGACCCACCTCGTCCATGCTTTCAAACACGGTAAAAACAGGTCTTGCCGAGCTTCCGAGCTGCGCTCCCAGCTCTCTTGAGGTTAAAGCGTCAAAGCCCTTTGTTCTGACAATATCTAATGCTGCAATTGTGATCTCCTCTTTAGTGAATTTTGCTTTCGGCGGCACGTTTCGTCTCTCCTTTTTCTAAATCATATGTTTTAAATCATATGATTTATTATAATCAGTGTTACCCGAAAGTCAATAGGAAAAAGGGTTTTGTTGCTTGAGAGAAAATGTCAAGCATGAAAAGAGCTTTTTGTATTATCGATACATATTTTTGCAAGGCTCATGACGCTTTCGGCGGCAGCCGTCGCCATTACTTTGGGGATTTGTATATATGTAAACTTAGGTTCGGCATTTCCTTTTAAAATGAAGCTCTGCATTCAAAAAACCCGAACAAAGCCGCTGATTTACGGTGCTTCATTCGGGTTTTGTGCATTTATGATTGAGGATTTAAGGTTAAAGACAGTATATATTTTGCGAATTTTCGTAAAAGCTATTACAAAGCTTCCGCCGTCAAGCTGCGCTTGCGCTTGATTTCGGAGCGGATTTTTTGCATTTTAGATGGCAGCCGGCATTATTCCTCAAGCTGCCGTCCTAAAAACATCGCCGCTGTCTGAGAGAGTGTGAGCTGTAGCTGCGTGCCCTTTGACGAAGCGTCCTGAGCCAAGAAGCAAACAGCTCCTGCGATATCTCCGGAGGCGATAATCGGCGATATTGCCACTGCGTTTTTCGCAACGCCCTCTACGGGGAGAATAGGCTTGCCGTCGCCGTCGTAGGTCCAGCTTTTCCTTGATTCCAGCAGCTCCTCGAGCCCCTGAGAGATTCGTCTTTCGGCGTATTCCTTTTTTTGCACGCCTGCTACAGCCACGACATGGTCTCTGTCGAATATGACAACCGGAGCCGAGCCGAGCTTGTGTATAACCTCTGCTGCTGACGCAGCACTTTCGGACATTTCGTTTATCGGAGAGTACTTTTTGAATATAACCTCTCCTTCGCTGTTAGTATATATTTCAAGCGGGTCGCCTTCCCTTATTCTCATGGTTCTGCGGATTTCTTTAGGTATGACAACCCTGCCCAAATCGTCAATTCTGCGGACGATTCCTGTTGCTTTCATTTTAATCAATCCTTTCGGTAAAATAGTTTTGCACTGCTATTATTTGCCGAGCAAATTAAATTATTCATGACAGGTTGACATATAATTTTACATAAATATTGCTGTTTCGTATTATAAAGCGCTGAAGAAATCATTGTTTAATCGGAAACATTTTTAAAGCAGTGTATCAGCATAGTGGTGATATTATATCAAAACACAGCAAATGCAATATAAAAAGTATACTATATTAAAAGAAGCAGATAAAGCAATTTGTTTTGCCGTAGGAAATATGATTTTGGAAATAGAAGCTATTATATAGAAAAACCTAAATATAACGTTTTATTATTTGTAATTCATCACCAAACTTTCATTTTGAGATCAGGACTAATATATAAAAATAGACGATTGACATAATAATATAGTTTGTGATAAAATATTCTGTGATAAAGGTTACTGAGAATTTTTGTATGATTGATTAGGATTGATACAGGTAAGATTGAAAGATTTATCGGTAATCAGCGATAGAACAGAGAGAATAAGAGTGTATGTATTATAGGAAAGATGATGTGAAACCTTTTGAATCAAAGGTTTGGCTGGCTACGCCGACGATGCACGGCGAGGAAATGAAGTATATTCAAAGGGCTTATGAAACTAATTGGATGTCAACGGTTGGCGAGAACATAAACGAGGTTGAAAAAATTGCCGCAGACAAAGCGGAAATGAAGTATGCCGTTGGATTGTCTTGCTGTACCGCCGCTCTGCATCTTACCGTGAAGCATGCAGGAGAAGCACTTTACGGTAAGCCTGCGATCGGTCATGGAGCATTGGAGGGCAAACGAGTGATAGCTGTATAATAGGGACA
>DKWG01000018.1 GCA_002491605.1 Ruminococcus sp. UBA7158 | reverse complement strand
TCCTGGAACAAAAAGCAATACCATTCTCCGTCAACGGTGTCTATAATGCCTCCCTGCGCAACTCCGGCGTTGTGGAAATCAAGGTTGTCATCTAAAACTACCCTCATTTCCCATTCACCGTCCAAAGACTTGCTTCTGTAGCAAAGCTGTGTGCGCCTTCCGCCGCTCGGCCAAGTGATAATAAATATATAGTAGTATCCGTTCATCTTATATGCATGAGAGCCTTCTGCAAGACATCCCGGAACAAGTCCTGCGTCATCAATAATCTTTCTCTTGGTTTCTGGCTTTATTGCACTTAAATCACTTTCAAGCTCAACACACCATATCTGACCGCCTCCGTAAATGATATAGACCTTGCCGTCGTCGTCGAACAGCAGGCTCATATCATGGAAGCCCTCGTTAAACTCAAATCTGTCCCATTTGCCGTTTTCAATATCTTTAGTATAATAGATATATGTTTTTCCTGTGGCGTAGGAAACGAAGCCAACATAGTAAATGCCATTGTTATAACGAATTGTAGCTGCCCACTGACCCTGGCCGTAATTGTGTTCATCGTTTCTCAGAGCAAGATTGTCGGCGTCGTCAAGGGTATTGTAAACATAGTTTACTATTTCCCAGTTGACAAGGTCATAAGATTTCATAATCGGGCATCCGGGTGAAAGGTGCATGGTTGTGGAAACCATATAGTAAGCGTCGTCAACTCTTATAAAGTCAATATCCGGAACATCGGCAAAAATAACAGGATTAGTGTAATTGCCGTTGCCGTCGTCGGCTGAAGTTATTGTTGACTTCACAATATTTGCATCAATCATTTCATCTTCTCCTTCAAGTGTGGTGGGAATGTATTGCTTAGGGATTGGCGAATCATTTTTTGAATTGTCGGCGCACGAAGAAAGTATGGAAACAATCATCAGCACTGCAAGAATTAAAATAAATAATCTTTTCATTACTTATCCTCCCCTGCTTCCGAAGCATTGATTATTGCTTCAACTATCTCCGGACGTAATATCTTTTCATTCGGTCTGTCCAGCAAAGCAAATTCTCCGCAGTCCCACCAGAATGCAGCATAGCCGTATTCATGGACCTTTTTCGCAAAGTATGCGGCGTGCTCTGCTCTTTCTGATTCATTATCCTTAGATTGAGAGCCCCACTCGCCTATTATCAAAGGAAGTCCGAGTTCCTTTACTCTTTTGTCTGTGTCAACGAAAAATGCGTCCATCTCTGCCTTGTCTTCGTCCGAACCCCAGACATCTGTAGGAGTCATCCAGCTTTCAAGCCAGCAGAAGTCAGCAGGACTATAATCATGAATCTCAAGAATCAAGTGGTCTTCAACAGTGTCCTCAGGAACTACAAAATCAGATATTGCATTACTTGCGGAACCGGCATAGGTCATTACAACAAGGTTTCTTGTTTTATTGTAGCCCTCGCCGCTTCTTATTGTATCCACAAAGCGCTGGGTATAAAGAGTCATACCCTTAGCTGCCTCTTCAGAGGGATAGCCCCAGCTGCTGTTATCATCCAGCATCTCGTTTACGGATTCAAACATCAGCTTCTCATCGTAATCCTTGAAACGGTCTGCGACCTGTTCCCATATTCTTGCGTACACGTCGCCGTTTTCACTATAATTACCCTCAGAAGCGTGCAGCCAACCGTCTGCTCCGGCATCATGATGAATATTTACTATGCAGTACATATCCAAGGACATAACATAGCCGACAACCTCTTGAACTCTGTCAAGCCATTCCTTATCAATATTGCCCTTTCTGTCTATATGATCCTCCCAGGTCACAGGAACACGAACAGCATTAAATCCGGCGTCCTTAAGGGCAGAAATCATTTTCTTGGTGGTAACAGGATTTCCCCACGCAGTCTCATACACATCAGTAGGTGTTCCCTCCGGCTGATGACTGATGGAGTCAAGAGTGTTGCCTAAATTCCATCCTGCCTTTATATTTGCAACTGCGTCCCATGATGTTTCACACTCATAATTGCCTTCATCGCCGCTCGGCTCGGGTGTGTATACATCGTTATTGCTGCCGCACGCCGCAAAGCTAAGGGTTATAGACGTCACGGCTAAAGCTATACTCAAAAAACGTTTAAACATATTGCTCTCCTATATCAACATTTATTGTGAATACAATATAACATATAACCGCAACTTTATAAATATCAATTTGTTTCAGATTGCCTAATTATATCGTTTATAAAGTCATTAATATTATTAAATGATACAAATAAAACTATCATTACGTTTTAGGACAAGCGTCAGTGTTGCTTCTAAAGCGGTCAAAAGAAATTAAAACTATCATTTTATAATTAATAATCCTTTGGCGATAGTCTTTCATTTTGAATTTGTGAACTATTCACAAGGCGGCGTATGAAAAATAAAATATATATGTTAATCTCCCAATAGCTGAAATAAAATCATTTCAATATTCAACCACAGGTTGGACTTTTCTGCCCCGACTTCAACCTACACGTCATTGAAATAAGCTTAAAATCAATGTAGAATACAATTGTAGCTACTTGACGTCTGCTGTGATGATTAATCTCGGTCGATATAAGCAAATGTTCAACCTCAAAAGTGTGATTCAGCAATCTGAATTAACTCTATTGTATAGTTTTCAGTCTGAACGCACTTTATATCAAAGCGTATAATCGAGCTTTAGGACGGTGCCGATTTAGCTCGTATTAAGAAAGGAAATACAATGGCTGATATTAGAATTAATGAACAAATAGCTTTTTTAAGAAAGCAAAGAGGTATGACTCAGGAGGAACTGGCAAGGGCACTCGGCGTTACAAATCAAGCGGTGTCAAAATGGGAGCAGGGGCAATGCTGTCCCGACATCGGACTTTTGCCTGATTTAGCTAAAATGTTTGACGTTTCAGTCGACGAGCTGCTTGGGTACACACCTGCATCTACCGACGAAGACATCATTTTAGATCTGCGCAGAAAAATCGACACATTGCCAGAAAACGAGGATTTTTGCTTCGCATTCAAGACAGCGGCAGCCCTGCACACAATAATAGTATCAAAATATATGATCGAAAAAAGCTCGTGCTGGGATAC
>DKWG01000041.1 GCA_002491605.1 Ruminococcus sp. UBA7158 | reverse complement strand
ATATCTATTGATAACGCAGACATTTTTCGAATATTTTTATAAAAAACTCTTTACAAAAATCAAGAAGTATGGTATCATACATTTTGCGTGTGACATAATTATGCGCAGCCGCAGACGCAGACAGCGGGTTAAGCCCTTTGAAGGGAAGAATACCTTCCGCTGCCTATGCTGACGGAAAATATTAATGAAAGAGGTATATTAAAATGCTGTTGAAAGACGAAAAGTTGGCTATAATCGAAGCTAACAGACTTTCCGAGACCGACACCGGTTCACCCGAGGTTCAGATTGCTATTCTTTCCAAGAGAATTGCCGACCTCACTGAGCACTTAAAGACTCATAAGAACGACCACCACTCCAGAAGAGGACTTTTGAAGATGGTAGGACGCAGACGTAACCTTCTCAACTATCTCATGAAAACAGATATTGAGCGTTACCGTGCAATAGTTGAAAAGCTCGGCTTGAGAAAGTAATATGTTATGACAAAATGGCAGAGAAGTCGGTACAAGTATCAAGTTGTATTCCTCTTTTCTGCCTTTTGACGTATTTTCAAGCGTTGTTTTTTAGTGATAAATTAAGTTTTTTGTACACTTTGTGTAAATTAAAGTCTTTCAAAAGATTTAATTTATTGCTAAAGCATCTGCTTGAAAATACTTAAATCTAAGAATTTTTAAGTAAGGAGAAATGTAAAAATGGCAATGTCAGAAATCAAGAAGTTTGATAACTACCGCCGCTTTGAAACAACCTTTGCGGGTAGACCCTTAGTTGTTGAAACAGGCAAGACCTGCGAGCTTTCAAACGGCTCATGCTGGGTTCGCTACGGCGAAACGGTTGTTATGGCAAACGTAACCGCATCGGTTAAGCCGAGAGAGGGAGTAGACTTCTTCCCGCTTTCCGTTGACTACGAAGAAAAGCTTTACTCAGTCGGAAGAATCCCGGGTTCGTTCACAAAAAGAGAGGGCAAGCCTACAGATAAGGCTATTTTGACCTCAAGAATGGTCGACAGACCCATTCGTCCCTTGTTCCCCAAGGATATGAGAAACGACGTCAGCGTTGTTATGACAGTTATGTCCGTTGACCCTGATTGCTCACCTGAAATTGCAGGAATGCTCGCAACCTCTGTTGCTATCTCTATTTCAGATATTCCGTGGGCAGGACCTATTGCAGGCATAAGCGTCGGCTTGGTCGACGGTGAAATCGTTTTGAACCCAACGCTTGAGCAGCGTGCAAAGAACCATTTAAACCTCACAGTTGCAGGTACAATGGAAAAAATCGTCATGATAGAAGCAGGAGCTGACGAGGTCGACGATGAAACCATGCTCAATGCCATAAAGACCGGTCACGCCGAGATAAAGAAGATGGTTGAATTCATCAACGGAATAAGAGCTGAGGTCGGCAAGCCCAAGTTCGAGTTTGAGTCGATGGAGGTTGACCACGACCTGTTCGACGCTATTGAGGAGATGTCCGCAGAAGAAATCAAAGCGGCTTTAGACACCGACGACAAGAATATCAGAGAAGCAAGACTTCAGCCTATCAAGGACGCTATTCATGCAAGATTCGATGAAGAGTATCCCGAAAAGCTTGCCATGATAGACGAGTGCATCTACAAGCTTCAGAAGAAGATAGTAAGAAACTGGCTTTATGAAGGCAAGAGAGTCGATGGCAGAAGCTTAGACCAGATTCGCCCGCTTTCTGCTGAGGTAGATCTTTTGCCAAGAGTTCATGGCTCAGGTCTGTTCACAAGAGGACAAACCCAGGTGCTTTCAATAGTAACCTTAGGCCCTGTAAGCGATGCTCAGAAGCTCGACGGTCTTGATGAGGAGACTGAAAAGAGATATATTCACCACTACAACTTCCCGTCATATTCTGTAGGCGAGACAAAGCCTTCAAGAGGTCCCGGAAGACGTGAGGTTGGTCACGGCGCTTTAGCTGAAAAGGCACTTGTTCCCGTTTTGCCGTCTGTTGAGGAGTTCCCGTATGCAATAAGAGTTGTATCTGAGGTTCTTTCATCCAACGGTTCAACATCACAGGGTTCAATCTGCGGTTCAACCTTAGCGCTCATGGACGCAGGCGTTCCGATTAAGGCTCCTGTTGCAGGTATTTCCTGCGGACTTATCACTAAGGACGACGGAAGCTTTGCCACCATGGTAGACATTCAGGGTCTTGAAGACTTCTTCGGCGATATGGACTTCAAGGTTGGCGGAACTCACAAGGGTATAACCGCTATCCAGGTTGATATCAAGGTAGACGGACTTACCTACGAAATAATCGAAGAGGCATTCGCTAAGACTCACAAGGCAAGAGATTATATCTTAGATGAAATCATGGCTAAGGCTATTGACGCTCCGAGAGCAGAGGTTTCAAAGTGGGCTCCCAAGATGCTCACAACTAAAGTTCCTGTTGATAAGATAAGAGAGGTTATCGGTTCGGGCGGAAAGGTTATTCAGAAGATTTCTGCTGATTGCGAGGTAAAGATTGACATCAATGACGATGGAAATGTTTTTGTATCCGGAATTGACGCTGAAAAGTGCAAGGCTGCTATTTCTATCATCAACACTATTGCCTTTGACCCCGAAATCGGTGCTATCTACAAGGGCAAGGTTGTCAGAATAATGAACTTCGGTGCTTTCGTTGAGATAGCTCCCGGCAAGGACGGACTTGTTCACATCTCCAAGCTCGACACAAACAGAGTCGGCAAGGTTGAGGACGTTGTTTCTATCGGTGATGAGATAGTTGTCAAGGTTGTTGAAATTGACGACCAGGGCAGACTTAACCTCAGCCGTAAGGATGCACTTGCTGATATCGCTGCTAAGAAGGCAGAAAATAAGTAAGGACAAAAGAATATTAAAATTAAGCGCCGCAAATGTACAGTCTGCGGCGCTTTTATCTTAAGTGCGGCATATGCCGTGAGCTTTGAATTAGTTTATAAAGGAACGGTGAACAAAATGCGTTCGGAAAAAGAAATGCTTGAAATAATCATATCGGCAGCCGAGACTGACCCGATGATAGAAAGTGCCTTTTTGTGCGGCTCAAGGGCTGTTGAAAGTGTTGCTAAGGACGTTTATCAGGACTACGATATTGAGTATTACGTCAAGGACATCAAGCCGTACTGGAACAACAAAGCATGGCTTGAGAGCCTGTTCGGAAAGATTTTGATACTTCAAACCCCTGATATCATGGACGATCCGTCGCTTACCGCTGAAACCGGCAGTAAGTTTACATACCTTTGTATATATGAGGACGGCGTCAGAATAGACCTTACAGTTCGCTCCGCACCGTTTGCGGACAACGGTGAGCCTTACATAGTCCTTTTGGACAAATCGGGTAAACTACTCAAAGCTCGGTACGGTGATGAAAGCATTTACCATGTTCGCAGACCGTCTCAGACTGAGTTTTCCAACTGCTGTAACGAGTTTTGGTGGTGCTTAAATAACGTTGCTAAAGGCATTGCAAGAGATGAAATACCTTATGCAATGGCGATGCTCAACGAGCCTGTTCGGGATATGCTCAATAAAATGCTTGGCTATTATATAGGAACACTGACCGATTTTTCTGTTTCAATAGGCAAGATGGGGAAGTATCTGAAAAGATATCTTCCCGAAAATATCTACGCCAAGTACTTAAAGACATATTCTGTCGGAAATGCAGAGAGGATATGGACGGCTGTAATAGCAGCGTGCAAGCTGTTTTCGGATGTTGCTAAGATTACTGCCGGCGATTTGGGTCTTGAATACAATATCGATGAGGAAAACGGCGCAAGAAGGTATATTATAGGCGTCAGAGACGGTGAGTATAACCATGCAGCAGCTGATTACACCGATTCATAAGGTACTTAAGCGTATTCCGAGCAGCAAGACATGCTTAAAATTCAATAAATCCGCAGCCTTAATCACTAAGACTGCGGATTTTAAAGTTTTGAGGAATTCCGCTCCACATATTTCGTTTTAAATCGCACTCAGCTCTACATTATCTTATTCAGCACGCACTTTATGACAACAGAAACAAGCAGCTGGCAGGCTGCCGCAATAATAAGCGCCTTGCTTGCGTCGGGACTTTTTACCAATAATCCTGCGATAATCATCAGCTCCGAGGTATATATAATTATCGGGTTACCCGATTTTGCCCTTATAGCTGCACAACGCTCATCGTTTTCGGCGTTAAATGCAAGCCTTAGCTTTTTTTCGTTTTTGAGTGTTCTGAAGCTGCTGATAGACATCAAAGCGAGCGACAATGCGATTACAGATCCGAGGCCTGTCAAAAATCCAAGCTTGAACGGAGCTATTTCTCCCAATGAATCCTTAATTATAAATGCTTTTAAGATAAACGCTGCGATTATGAGCAGGCATAAAACAGCGCAGATTATGCCCCTCGACCTCAATTCTTTTTTGAACTTTTCAATTGAATTTTGCATATTTAAGACTTTCCCTTCTTGATAAAAGTCAGGCTTTCGCCGGCTCTGCACGAATTTTTAATCAGAGCAATCCTTTTTTAGGTATTACTTACTTAGAAGTGCGGCAAAAAGTCCTGCGGAAAAAATTATTCTCGGATATGGGCTTGCTTTTTTACTCATCATATTCGGACAGGTCAAATACCTCTTCAATGGACAGCCCGAAGCACTTAGCTATTTTATAAGCTAACGGCAGGGAAGCTATGTATTTGCCCGTTTCTATGGAGGTTATGGTTTGTCGCGTCGTGCTGACGGCAAGCGCCAACTCCTCCTGCGACATTTTTTTGAGCTTGCGAAGCTCTTTTATTTTAGTTTTCATTAGCCCTCCTCGTTTCACACTTGTAAAGTTAACTTTGCAGTTTCAGTATAGCACGGCTCACTGTATTTGTCAAGCATACTTTGCATTTTTGATGTGCCGAAATGCGAAGGTTATGTGATTCTGTAAAAACATCATATTAATTTTAGTTTAGACCGCACAAAAATAAGCCGTACGATCCGCCTTAAGCGATTGTACGGCTTGTTAACGCTCAGCTTTGCGGCACTGCTGTGTCATTTTGAGTGAGAATATACATAGTGCCCGTTCGCATAGTAAAACCGCCGATTAACTCACGCAAACAGCGATGAATTAATCGGCGGATGTGTCTATATGTGTAAAAGTGCCTGCGCAATCAAGAAGTAAGCCAAAAGCGATATTGCGTCGACAATGGTCGTTATAAACGGACTTGCCATAACAGCAGGGTCAAATCCTATAGCCTTTGCAGCGATAGGCAGTGAACAGCCTATGAGCTTTGCTATAAATACCGCCAAAACGAGCGTTATGCAAACGACTAAAGCCACCATAACGGTTATGCTCTCGTTGCCCAAAAGAAGCCTATCTACGAGCATAATTTTGCCGAAGTTTGTTACCGCCAAGACTACGCCGCAGAGCAATGATACTCTGATTTCCTTCCAGATTACCTTGAAAACGTCTCTTAGTTCAATATCACCGAGGGATAAGCCACGGATGATTGTTACCGATGCCTGTCCGCCGGCGTTACCGCCTGTGTCCATAAGCATGGGGATAAATGCTGTCAGTGCAATTCCGACTCCGACACTTGCCGAAAGCTTATCTTCAAAGCCTGTTATTATCATGCCTGTAAACGTCGCCGAAACCATCAACAAAAGCAGCCACGGAATACGCTTTAAGAAGGTTTCGAAAACGCCTGTTCTGAAATAGGGCTTATCAGACGGCACGATAGCAGCCATCTTTTCGATATCCTCGGTGTTTTCCTCCTGCAAGACGTCGATAGCGTCGTCAACGGTTACGATACCTACAATTCTGTTCTCGCCGTCGACAACCGGCAGGGACAACAGGTCGTATTTCGCAAGGGTTGTGGCAACGGTTTCTTTGTCCTCCTTGGTGCCTACGCTTATCAGGTTTTCACTCATGATTTCTTCAATCTTTGTGTTGTCGGAAGCGGTAACAAGCTCTAAAAGTGAGACAACACCTATAAGCTTTCTTTCCTGAGTGACGTAGCAGGTATAAATAGTTTCTTTTGCAACGCCTACCTGACGGATTTTTGCAAAGGCTTCGCCGACTGTCATATCCTTGCCCAAGTAGACGAACTCAGGCGTCATAAGGCTTCCGGCTGAGTCGTCGGGGTATGCCAAAAGCTCGTTTATCTGACGTCGGGTGGCTTCGTCGGTGTTTTTAAGGATTCTTGATACGACGCTTGCCGGCATCTCCTCGATGATGTCAACGGTGTCGTCGAGGAAAAGCTCGTTTACCATTTCCTTTATTTCTTTATCGGAAAAGGCATTTATCAGCTGCTCCTGCTGCTCGGATTCAAGATAAGCAAATGTTTCAGCGGCAAGCTCCTTCGGCAAAAGCCTGAAGATAATGGGGACGTCCTTTGCCTCGGCTTCGTCAAATATGGAAGCGATGTCTGTCGGGTTCATTTGCTGCATGATAAGCTTCAGCTCAGCGAATTTGCGCTGCTCTAATAGCTTGATAACAATGTCGAAAATAGTTGTTTTTTCCATCAAAAAGACCTCCGATTTCTTAAGAATCAGAGGGAAGGCAGGTTACATTAAGGCACAAAACGCAAGACATTTTCGCCTGAAAAATATAACGCTTTTCCCTCGGGGAATTGTCGGGCTACTGCCTGCGTCCACGCTGTTTCACTCCTTTATGGTACATTAAT
>DKWG01000049.1:563-19950 GCA_002491605.1 Ruminococcus sp. UBA7158 | reverse complement strand
TGCCGATGACGTAAACGAGCTTTTGGGCTCAGATGTTATCGATTCGCTTTGTCCTGCTATGGATGAAGAGCTGTTTAAGGATACAAGCTGGATAAAGCCCGGCAAAGTTTCATGGTCATGGTGGTCTGGATGCGACCAGCACAATTATGACGTTCAGGTCGACCATGTCGACTTCTCGGCAAAATACGGCTGGGAATACTGCTGCTTAGACGCAGGCTGGCCGACATTTGAGGACAGAATCGGTGAGCTTTGCAAATACGCAAAGAAAAAGAATGTAGGGATTATACTATGGGTAAACTATTTAAAGCTTAAAACCCCCGAAGAAATCGAAAAGCTGTTCTCGCAGTGGTCAAAGTGGGGCGTAGTAGGCGTTAAGACCGACTACTTCGAGAGTGATGATATAGACGTCATGGAGGTCATGAGAAACGTCGCAGAAATCGGTGCAAAGTACAAGCTGATGGTTTATTATCACGGCTGTATCAATCCGTGCGGCGAGACAAGAACTTATCCCAACATCATGACAAGCGAGGCTGTTTTGGGTGAGGAATTCAGAAAGTGGTCGACATCTCCGTCTCCTCGAAACTGCTTGATGTATCCGTTTACAAGAAACGTAACCGGCTCTATGGACTACACACCGAGCTGTATTGCCATCGGAAAAACAGGCGAAACTGCCGGCTTCAGCTTGGCTAAGACTATAGTTTATGAGTCGGCATTACAGCACTTTGCAAGTGCCGCATACAGCTTCCCGAGCTATTTGGGTATCCCCGTTCTTTCAAAGATGCCGACAGCATGGGATAAATCCACTGTTTTGGAGGGCTACCCGGGTGACTATATCACATACATGCGTCAGAGCGGCGACGACTATTATATCGGAGCAATGACTCTCAACGAGCGTACAACTCAGGTTAAGCTCGATTTCCTCGGAGAAGGCGAGTATAAAGCTTATGTTTACTACGACAAGGACGGCGAGCTTGCGTTAAGAGAGGAAAAGGTAACTTCTAAGAGTACCCTTAAGCTTGAAATGCCCGAAATCGGCGGTGCGGCAGTATTGATAACCAAGGATAAGTTCGATACCAAGGTTGAGGACTCTGCAACAAACGACCTCGAGGGCTATAAGTACTATGAATGTGAGGATGGTAAGCTCTCAGGTGCGGCAAATATTGCCGATGCAACAATGTGCTCAGGCGGAAAAAAGGTCGGATACGTTGGAAACGGCAATCAGAACTCACTTGATATAACTGTAGATGTCGACAAGGACGGCAAGTATGAGCTTTTAGTATACTTCTGCACAGGCGAGTCAAGAGGACTGGATATCTATGTTGAAGGCAAGAAGTATGAAATGAAAAACCTGACCAGCCCGGGCTTTGATATCCCGTCATCAAAGAGCATAACGGTTGAATTGAAGAAGGGCAAGAATAAGATAATGTTTACTTCTCTGGACGGATTTGCACCCGACCTTGACAGAATAGCAATAAGCGATAAGACAAAGTAATTGAATTTTGAAAACCGCACCGAAGGGCATAAGCTTTTTCGGTGTGGTTTTTTGTTTCTGCCGCTTTTCAATACTATACTTGACAGTCTACAGCATTAATGGTACTATAATTACATTATCAGTCAAATAAATGGGATAAGTATATATTTGAGGAAGTGACATAATGCCGAAAATAATTGATATTGATAATCAGGCTGTGACAATTGAAACCGATGAGGGAGAGATTAAGCAGGTCACATCGACAGGTCTTGGCTTTGTTCCGCAGATAGGCGATGAGGTTCAAGTGGTTGATGGCGGTTCAAGGGTATTTGTTTTAAAAACCGAGCCGATGTATGACGGCGGCGATTTTAGCAATAACGCCGCCAAACCCGAGGTTCAAGGAGAAGCTGTCAGCAAGCTTACATATTGTCTGCTGGCATATATCCTTGGCGGCTTTGGCGTACATAAATTCTATGCCGGTAAAGTAGGTGGGGGAATACTGTATTTGCTGTTCTGCTGGACATTTATTCCTCTGTTTTTATCTCGCATAGACCTTATCATTGCGCTTTGCAGGCATGATGACGGCGAGGGAAATATAACAATATAAACAAAAGAGCAGGAGAACATCAACAGCGGTGTTCTCCTGCTTAATTATAAGAGAATATAAATGAAAGAAATAGGTGTTATTCGCACGGAATATCGCAGCACTCAATCGGTTCGATTACATTGATTGAGCTGTCATTCGGCATAATATTGTGAACCTTGCGCCCGGACAGCTGAAAAGCGGAGGCGGAAGCAGACTCTGCCTTATCGAAAACAGAATAGCTGTAAGCAAACGAATTGCCGTCCTTAAAGGCTACGGATATCGTTTTGTCTGCAAGGCTGATTGCTAAGATGTCGTCTTTTGTGTACTCAACGGGAATAAACAGGCGACTGCTCAGGTGGTTCTGCATACAATTGACCATTTCAATTTCCAGCGCAGGATGATACCACAGCTCGTCAGTCCATTTTTTCGACTCAATATAATTGAGCATTTCCTTTATGCCCGAAAATTTGAGAAGGACCTTGCTGTAGTCAATCTCTTTATTCTCATCGTACATAACGTTTTGAACATCGTCGACGCCGAGCTTGGCATAATTATTGTTCCCACCCTTGCAGTAATAAAAGACAAACGGCAGATGGATGTCAGCACCGACGGCATCTCTGAACTCATAGCTGAGTCGACTGCCGCCCTTTAAAAAGATTATAACCTTGACGTCGTCTAACCAAATTTTTTCTATGTCCGACTTCTTGTAATCGTTCGGGATGTACAGAAAAGACTCCATAAAGCCGATGTAATTTATCTTTTGGTCGAAATAATCATCACTGTACCAAGGCTCGTGCACCCATTGCTTTCCTGCCCGATATTCAAGCATATCGTCTACGCCGGAAAACTCGGTCAGCACTCCCTCAACCTCAAACGGAGCAAAGTCGGCACTGATTGACACAGTAACAGATATAAGCATGATTAGCACCGTTGCGAGGATGGTTATGGGCTTTTTCATGATACAAGTCACTCCTTTTGTCAGTCCTTTTTTCGATTCAACATAATTGAGTATTTCATTCAATTATAAGGTCGGTGATTTCCTTTGGTTCTGATACAGAAATACTTTCGTCTCCGGCAAAAGCATTATAAACCTTGACTGACTTATTGTCGGGACGCAGTAAGAACTCGGTGCTTTCCAATGAGAGGGGGTCGTTGGGGTTGATGTAAGTGTGCTGCATGGTTTTCCCGTCGGAAAAATGCACGCTGAACAGCTTGTTTGCGTCCTCGAAAACTATTTTCACAATATCTCTTACGTTGTACCCTATCGGAATGTACAGATTGTTTTCAACATATTCGGTCAAAAACATAAAATACGGTGCGTCCTTTGCGAGCGGATAGTAGAATCCGTCTTTTTTCCACGACTTGTTTTCAATGTAGTCGAGCAGCTCGTCAACGCTGTTAAACTCTAAAAGAGAGCCGCCGAAAAACTCATTTATTACCTCGTCAGTCATAATGTTGCGAACTTCGGATGAGCCGAGCTTTCTTTCAATGCCTGATTTTTTGAAGATAAATTCATGCGGATAGTATATCTCTGAAACATGGCTGTCTCTGTATCTGTAGCGCATAATGCCGTTGTCGGCAAGAGTTATTATTACCTCAGTGTCGGTAACTTGTATTTTAGCAATACTGCTTTTGCCATAGTCATTGGGAACAAATAAAGCCTTGCGCATAGACAGCAGATTCAGGATTCTTTGGTCGATGATATCACAATTGTACCACGGTTCTTCTTCCCATTTGCTTTGATATATGTAATCTGACATATCATCTACGCCGGAAAACTCGGTCAGCACTCCCTCAACCTCAAACGGAGCAAAGTCGGCACTGATTGACACAGCAACAGATGAAAGCATGATTAGCACCGTTGCGAGGATGGTTATGGGCTTTTTCATGATACAAGTCACTCCTTTGCAATAAAAATACGGGCAGCAGCATGTGCGGATTCGACAAAAATAAGCAAAATTTAACTGGTAATTAAATTATAAGCTTGTATTAATAAAAAGTCAATAGCTAATTGTAAATTATACTACAAAATTATGCAAAAACAAACTCCGATGCCGATAAATCCTCGACTTCGGAGTTTGTTCGCATTTATAGAATTGAATTATCCTCTTGGATCGTCCTTAATTCCACGCTTAACGTAGGTTGTGTGGAGTAAATGATGAGCCTTTTCTGAACCCGGTTCGCCGAGGTACTCAGCGTAGAGTGCCTTGATAGCAGGGTTTTCATGAGACTTTCTGATAGGAGCGTTCTTATCGAGATCATAAAGAACCTGAGCACGCTTAGCTCTGATGTCAACAGTGTTTCTGACATAGCCGGGCTGCTGAGGCTGTCCGCCGCCGTTAACGCATCCGCCGGGGCATCCCATGATTTCTATGAACTGATAATCAGCTTCGCCTGATTCAACCTTCTTCAAAAGCTCCTTAGCGTTTGCAAGTCCTGATGCTACTGCAACCTTAACCTGCATTCCGGCAACTTCATAGGTCTTTTCCTTGATTCCGGCAGTTCCTCTGACATCGACAAAGTCAACATCGGGAAGCTCCTCGCCTGTGAGGGTTTCAACAGCGGTACGAAGAGCTGCTTCCATAACGCCGCCGGTTGCGCCGAAGATAACGCCTGCGCCTGTGTAAATTCCCAAAGGCTCGTCGAACTTTTCATCGGGAAGCGAGTTAAACTGAATGCCTGCGCGCTCAATCATTCTGCCAAGCTCACGGGTTGTGATAGCAATATCAACATCCGGAACTCCGTTTGCATCCTGATCGTCTCTGCCGATTTCAAACTTCTTAGCAGTACATGGCATAACAGATACGCAAACGATATCCTTAGGATCGATGCCCATCTTTTCAGCATAGTAGCTCTTTGTGATAGCACCGAACATCTGCTGAGGAGACTTGCAGCTTGAAAGGTTGTCTGTAAGCTCAGGGAAGTAGTGCTCGCAGTATTTAACCCATCCGGGCGAGCAAGAGGTGATAAGCGGAAGCTTGCCGCCGTTCTTAACTCTGTCTAAGAATTCATGTGCTTCCTCCATGATGGTAAGGTCAGCTGAGAAGTTGGTGTCGAATACCTTGTCGAAGCCGAGTCTTCTCAATGCAGCAGCCATCTTGCCCTCAACGTCAGTGCCGATAGGCATACCGAACATTTCGCCCAAAGCAGCTCTTACAGCAGGAGCTGTCTGAACTACAACGTGCTTTGTCGGGTCGGCAATAGCTTCAAACACCTCTGTTGTGAAGTCCTTTTCAGCCAATGCGCCTGTAGGACATACAGCGATGCACTGTCCGCAGGAAACGCAGGCTGTGTCGCCGAGACCGAGGTCAAAGGCAGAACCGATGTGGCTGATAAATCCACGGTTGTTAGGACCTATAACTCCGATGCCCTGAGTCTTTTCGCAAACTGCAACACATCTGCGGCAAAGAATGCACTTGTTGTTGTCTCTGATCATGTGAGCGGCGCTTTCGTCTATTTCATATGTGGGCTTCGCACCGTCGAATCTACCTGCATCCTCAACCTTTAAGTCACGACTGAGCTTCTGAAGCTCACAGTTACCGCTTCTTACGCAGGAAAGGCACTTTCTGTCATGAGTAGAGAGAATAAGCTCTAATGTCTGACGTCTTGCAGCTAAAACCTTGGGAGAGTTTGTGTAAATCTCCATACCCTCAGTTATGGGATAAACACATGATGCGACTAATCTCTTCGGACCCAAAGAAGGTCCTCTCATCTCAGCTACCTCTGAAACACAGATACGGCAAGCGCCGATCTCGTTTATTTCCTTTAAGAAGCAGAGGGTGGGGATTTCAACTCCTGCGATTCTTGCAGCTTCCAAGACTGTTGAGCCTTTAGGAGCTTCGATCGCAAGACCGTTTACTTTGATGTTAAGCATATCCATTGTCCGTTACCTCCTTCTTATTTCTTTGAAATTGCTTTGAACTTACATACGCTCATGCAGGCACCGCACTTAACGCACTTGTTGGGATCAATTTCATGCGCGGGGAGCTTCTTGCCGGGAGCTATGTAGTCTGTCTTCGAGATTGCAGATGCAGGACACTGTCTTGCGCACATACCGCAGCCTATGCACTTGTCCTTGTCAATCTCAAACTTGAGAAGATCCTTGCAGACGCCTGCAGGGCACTTCTTATCAACAACGTGAGCAACATATTCGTCTCTGAAGAAGCGAAGAGTTGCCAAAACGGGGTTGGGAGCTGTCTGTCCCAAGCCGCAAAGGGAGTTTTCCTTGATGTAGTAACAAAGTCTTTCAAGCTCATCCAAGTCCTCAAGAGTTCCCTGACCCTTGGTGATCTTGTCGAGCATTTCAAGAAGTCTCTTTGTTCCGACACGGCAGGGTGTGCACTTACCGCAGGATTCGTCAACGGTGAATTCGAGGAAGAACTTAGCCATGTCGACCATACAGTTGTCCTCGTCCATAACTATCATACCGCCTGAACCCATCATACAGCCTATAGCAATGAGGTTGTCATAGTCAACTTCTGTATCAATAAGGCTTGCAGGGATGCATCCGCCGGAAGGTCCGCCTGTCTGAGCAGCCTTGAACTTCTTGCCGTTGGGGATGCCGCCGCCGATGTCCTCAATAATTTCACGCAGGGTTGTTCCCATGGGGATTTCAACAAGTCCGGTGTGCTTAATTTTTCCGCCCAAAGCGAATACCTTAGTACCCTTGGACTTCTCAGTGCCCATTGAAGCGAACCAATCAGCGCCTCTTAAGATAATCTGAGGAATATTTGCAAATGTTTCAACGTTGTTTTCAACTGTGGGTGACTCATAAAGACCCTTAACTGCCGGGTACGGAGGTCTCGGTCTTGGCTCGCCTCTGTTGCCCTCGATAGAGGTCATAAGAGCGGTTTCCTCACCGCAAACGAATGCGCCTGCGCCCAAACGGATGTGAAGGTCGAAATCAAAGCCTGAACCAAAGATGTCCTTGCCTAAAAGACCGTATTCTCTTGCCTGATCGATAGCAATCTGAAGTCTCTTAACTGCAATAGGATATTCAGCTCTGACGTAAACATAGCCCTGAGTTGCGCCGATAGCGTAGCCTGCAATTGCCATAGCTTCGATGATGCAGTGCGGGTCGCCTTCCAAAACGGAACGGTCCATGAATGCACCCGGGTCGCCTTCGTCGGCGTTGCAGACAACATACTTCTGAGGAGCCTTGTTAGGTGCGCAAAGACTCCACTTTCTTCCGGTGGGGAATCCGCCGCCGCCTCTGCCTCTTAAGCCTGAATCGGTAACAACCTTGATAACCTCTTCGGGAGTCATTTCGGTCAATACCTTACCCAAAGCCTGATAGCCGTCCATAGCTATGTATTCTTCAATGTTTTCAGGGTCGATAACGCCGCAGTTTCTCAAAACAACACGGTTCTGAGACTTATAGAAGGCGGTGTCGCTGAGTGATATTTCAGAAGCAGCAACCTCGGCAACTTCCTTGCCTGTGTCGGTATAAGCCAAACGCTCAACAACTCTTCCCTTTAAGAGATGCTCGGAAACGATTTCCTCAACATCCTCGGGTGTAACACGGCTGTAGAATGTGCCGTCGGGGTAAACAATAACAACAGGTCCTAATGCGCAAAGACCGAAGCAGCCTGTTTGTACAAGCTTTATCTCGTCTTCAAGACCGTTCTTTGCGATAGCGTCTGTAAACGCCGCCTGAATTGCTTTACTGCCCGAGGAGGTACAACCTGTGCCGCCGCAAATAAGTACATGTGCACGAATCATAATTGTATCATTCCTTTCTTGTTTTTAAAAGAACATAAAGCTTTTGGCGTAAAGCTTATGCATTGTTGGCGATGGTGTATTCTGTAACAACCTTTCCGCCCTTAAGATGCTCGCTTACAACACGCTTAGCCTTTTCAGCGTCCATCTTAACATAAGTAACCTTTTCCTTGCCTGCTTCAAAAATCTCAACAACAGGCTCGAACTGGCAGATACCTATGCAGCCTGTCTGAGAAACAGTTACCTTTTCGGACAAGCCCTCTTTGTTCACTTCTTCAACAAAGGTGTTTAAAACAGGCCTTGCACCTGCGGCAATTCCGCAGGTAGCCATGCCGACAACAACTCTGACGTCGGATGAACCTTCTCTCAAGATGACCTTGTCCTTCATCCTGTCTTTAATAGCCTGCAATTCTGCTAATGACTTCATATGCGTAACTTCCTTTCTGAATATATTTAATGGTTTTGTCAGGACGTCATTCGGCGTCCTTTTCAGACTCGCAATACTGTTCCTTTAAGTAATCGCGAATCCAGTTAATAACGTCGTAGCTGTTAAGCGGGACGTCCTCTAAAATCAAGCGCAGCTCAGCTGTTTGAAGCTCGGCTGAAACCTTTCCTTCTGAGGTGTGCCTGAAGTGAAAATCAAGCTCAGGGTGTCCCTGAATAAGTGTGCATATGCTCTCTGTAACATCCCCCAACGGGGTGAAATCAATGTGGTCCTTGTTAAATATCGCCGTGACTACAGTGCCGTGGTCGTCAGGGAAGTCCTTTTCCCACTTCGATTCAACGCTCATGCTTCCGCCTGTCATTTCAGCCGCCATTTTTAGAAGCGGCAGACCCATTCCGACCTTGCGGGTGGTTCTGGTGGTGTAAAAGGGATTTGTGACGGTTTGAAGGGTATCCTTACTCATTCCGCAGCCATTGTCTTTAATGGTCAGGGTCAGCCTGCTGCCCGTCTCGTCAATGTATATTTCAGTCAGAGACGCTTTAGCCTTTGCTGAATTTTCGGCAATGTCTAAGATATTCAATGAAAGCTCTTTCATTTGTACGGCTACACCCCTTCACGAACGCTTAAATTTAAGTACGCAAGTACTCAAAAAGCTTTTTTGTTACAAGTGCACTTGAATACGGCTCATCGTCAATTTCAAAATACTCTTTATGCTCCTTGATGTCCCAAAGATAATGCGCATCTGAGCTGACAATAACTTTTTTGTCCTGAATGCCGTGAAGCTTTATAAGCTCGTCAGCTTTTTCCGGACTGTGAAATTCAACACATTTGAACTTCGGTTCCAGAGGGAAAAAGCCCAATGTCGCCAAAATTCCGTTTGCTTCTCTGTCGATGTGTGCCGGATATGCAATTCCGCCGAATTGCTCAACCAGTTCGAGCGATTCGTCTATAGAAATCGTCGTTGCATTTGGTAGGAGGTTATCCTCATGACCGATAACCTCATCGTTATCGTCGCAAATAATCTGATTTCCGAATATTTCGGTGCGGTTTTTGATAAGCACACGTCTTTGCTCAACAAGCTCGTTGAAGCTCATGGCTTGGCTCAGTTCTTCAAATAAGCATACCACATGGATATCCTCTGCGGTTGTCAGCTCCATTCCTGCAATCGGAATAATGCCGTTTCGCTTTGCCGCCGCAAAAAATGCAGGACAGTTCTTAGTGGTATTGTGATCTGTCAGCGCCATAATATTCAATCCGTTCAAAACACCCATTCCGGCGATATTGTTTGGGGTTGAATCGTCGTCGCCGCAGGGCGACAGGCAGGAGTGAATATGCAGATCGTAGTAGTATTTTGTCATAGCAGTCCGAACAGCTCGCAGGCTGTTTCATATGCTCCGCTTTGAGTAGACAGTATGTTGACGCCCTTTGATTCGGCAGTTGAAATAACGTCCTCAGGGACGGTTACACCCTCTGCTAAGATTATACAGGCGGTGTCTGCAAGAGACGCAACCGCAACGATATTTATGTTGGACATTATAGTTATCCATGCGTTGTCAGCCTTTGCTCGTCCCATGACCCAGCTGAGAAGATCGCCTATGTAAACTCCGTTGATTTGCCGCTCACCTTCCGGCAAAGCCAAAGCTTTATAGCCCTTGGCGGCGATAAGCTCATTTACTGTCATCCTTGACGCCTCCCTGCTCATCTAAAAGACCCTTGAGATATTTGTTATACAAATGCACACACGAAGACATATCCGCCGACGCTGTGACAACGTCCTCTGCAAACGCCCTGCAATTGGGTGCGCCGCAGGATGCGCAGTCGATTCCGGGGAGATCCTTTCGCAGCTTTTGAATGTCCGCCATCATGCGCAGCGACTGCGCCATGTTGTCGGAAAGCCTTGACATGGGTCGGTATTCCGGAAGCTTATCGAAAAGATAGCTGTCGGGGATATAATTTTGCTCATCCTTAGAAAGCTGATTTCTTGAAACCGGCAGATATCTGCGCAAAGTTTGAAGCCTTGCCTTTGCTATAAAGGGGTTCTGCATTGTTAAAACGCCGCCGACGCAGCCGCCCGTACATGCGTTCAGCTCGATAAACTCAAGAGGCGGTATGTTTCCGTTTTCAATCTGGTCCAAAACCCTTATAACATTGTCAATTCCGTCAGCCGCTAAATAGCTGTCGTTAAGTAAAGCTGTAGCCTCTCCGCCGGATGACGCCCAGCCTATTCCTATCATGCCGGATTCGCACATAAATGCTTCTGTTGAGCTGTGCTTCATCTTGCTGATGAGCATAAAGTATAAATCACTTATAGATACAACAACGTCGACTGCACTTTTATAGTCGGCGAAGCCGTTTTTGACATAGCTTGCTTTAGCAGGGCACGGCGATATAAAGCATACGCCTATATCCTCGTCCTTAAGCTCGGGATGCTTGTCCTTTGCTCTTTTCTTTGCAAGCCTTGCCGCAACCTCCATAGGCGGCAGAATGTGAACTATATTGTCGCTTAAAGAAGGAAATCTCAACCCGATAAGGCGCAAAACAACAGGACACGCCGAGCTGATTGCCGGTTTTTTTACCCCTTCGGTTTTAAGATAAAGTCTTGTATAGGCCGAGACAAGCTCAGCCGCAGCCGAAACCTCAAAGACGTCGTCGAAGCCGATTTTGTGTAATCCGTCCAAAACGTAGTCGATGTCGTCTAAGTTGTCAAACTGTCCGTAAAGAGTGGGGGCGGGCAGTGCTATCTTCCATTTGAATTTATCCATGGCGTCAAGCTTTGAGCATACGGCCTTTTTAGCCTTTTGTGGACACACACGAATACATTCGCCGCAGTCTATGCATCTTTCCTGATTTATTACCGCACGGTTGTCCTTAATGCGTATTGCCTCAGTCGGACAATGCTTTAAGCAGGTTGTACAGCCGTTGCACTTTTCGGCGTCAAGATAAACAGAATGTTGATATTGATTCACTTTAGCTTCCATTCCCTTCTCCGAAACGGCAGATTTTTTCGGGATAACTTGTGCAAAACTTAAATATAAACGCTTTTAGCTGAGATTAACCGTCATAGTAACCTTTGTTCCGACTCCGACCTCGGATTCAATAAACATATCGTCGGTATATCGCTTCATATTGGGGAGCCCCATACCTGCACCGAAGCCCAAGGAACGGATGTTGTCGGGGGCGGTTGAAAAGCCCTCCTGCATCGCCTGAGAAATATCCTTTATTCCGGGACCGTGGTCGGTCAAAACAATGACTATGGCGTTTTCGGTTACCGTAACGTCGGCCTCTCCGCCGTGCGCATGGATAACCATGTTGATTTCGCCTTCATACATGGCGATTGATACTCTTCTGATGATATCGGGACCTATGCCAAGCTGCCGAAGATTCTTTTTTACCTGCACCGAAGCCTGACCGGCAGAGGTAAAATCAGTTCCGTCGACGTCAAAGTGAAAAGTCAGAGCCTCACTCATGCCGATTCGGTTGTTTCCTCGGTTGTTCTCAGACCATTGCTGTAAAGTATTCCGCAGGCTTCATACATACGCTTGTCGGTAGTCAGAATAACTATCTCATGGTCGTTTGCGAGCTTGATCATTTCAGCATTGGGTGTTTTTGAACGCACAAATACTATGCAGTGCATATCCATCATTTCGGCGGTTCTTATTACCTGGGAGTTCACAAGCCCGGTAAGCAAAACTGCCTGGTCTTTAACATATGCCAAAACATCGCTCATCATGTCGCTTCCGCAGGCGGAATAAACATGGGTTTGTAATAGCTCTTCGCCGCAGATAACATTAGCGTTAAGCAGCTCTTTTATTGTGATAATTTTCATAGGTGCGCTTCCTTCCAAAGTAGTATCAGGGGTTTAGAAGCCGTATTTTGCCAAGATTCCGTCGACATCGTCAACAGTAAGACGTCCGTAAACATCCTCGTTAACGGTTAAAACGGGAGCAAGACCGCAAGCGCCGATGCAGCGACAGGCAGTGAGTGAGAACTTGCCGTCGGGAGTGCATCCGCCTTCTTTGATGCCGAGTCTTTCACTGAGCTTTTCAAAGATGTCACCCGAGCCTTTAACGTAGCAGGCGGTTCCTAAGCATACAGAAATGTTGTATTCGCCCTTGGGAACGAGGGTGAACTGGGCGTAGAATGTTGCAACGCCGTAAACCTTCTCCATAGGGATGCCAAGCTCACGCGCTATCAAAGACTGAATCTCGATGGGAAGGTAGCCGTAAATGCCCTGTGCCTTCTGCATAACAGGCATCAAGCATCCTCTCTCATGCTTGATTTCATTGATGAACTGCATAAGCTCGGCTTCCTGCTCGGGAGTGCCTTTGAAGGGGATTGATGTGATTTTGTTGCCCATTGTTATACCTCCTTAAATATTTTGCCGATGTTAGTACTAAGCTCATTAAAGCATACTAAACATACTATAAAATTATAACATATAGTTGCGACAATATCAAGTGATTATGACGAAAAACATAAAAAACCGTTTCAGCATTTAACTTGAAATTAAGGTCATATATATATTAATTTAAAATGGCGAAAATATGGATTTTAACGTTTCATTAACTTTTTGCAAAGCGGTTGAAGTATTCAGAGGGATGTGCTATATTTAATTCAATACAAAAAAGGGGACTGATAATCAGTGTCAAATAACTTAAAGGAAAAGGCTCTTGAGATAGTAAACAGATTGGAGCTTGCATATCCGGATGCAGCCTGCTCTTTAGAGTACGAAAAGCCGTATGAGCTGCTTATTTCCGTCAGACTTTCAGCGCAGTGTACCGACGCTCGTGTAAACATCGTCACAAAGAAATTATTCGAGCGCTTTAAAAGCCTTGAGGATTTTGCAGCCGCCGACATTTCTGAGGTGGAGGACTATATCCGTCCCTGTGGTCTTTTCCGCACAAAGGCAAAAAGCATAGTAGAGCTGGCAAATGTCTTAATCAGCGAATATAACGGTCAGCTTCCCGAAACTCTTGACGAGCTTGTAAAGCTTCCGGGCATAGGACGTAAAACCGCAAATTTGATAATGGGGGACGTCTATCATCAGCCGGTAGTTGTAACCGATACGCATTGTATAAGAATAACCAACCGCTTGGGACTTGTAAGCGTTGACGACCCTTATAAGGTTGAAAAGGCTCTTCGAGATATTTTACCGCCGGACAGGTCAAACGACTTCTGCCACAGACTGGTGCACTTCGGCAGGGAGGTTTGCTCGGCAAGAAGCCCGAAGTGTCAAAATTGTCCCCTGAGCGACCTCTGCGACACGCACATCGGCAATACAAATTGTTAAATACGGTTATAATATGACTTATCGTAGAAAGGAATACATATAAATGGCATTAAAAATGGTTTTATTCGATTTAGACGGCACACTTTTGCCGATGGATCAGGACAAGTTCGTAAAAAGCTATTTCGGTCTTTTGGCAAAAAAGATGGTAGGCTTCGGCTACAAGCCCGACGCTTTGATCGACGGCGTTTGGAAGGGAACAGGCGCCATGGTTAAAAACAACGGTGCAAAAACAAATGAATCCGTCTTCTGGGAGACATTTGCGCACTTAGTAAAGGAGAACGCCGCCGAGGACATTCCGATATTCGAGGAGTTTTACCGAGTCGATTTTCAAAATGTCAAGGACGTCTGCGGCTGTAATCCGAACGCCGCAAAGGCGGTCAAGAGAATAAAGGATATGGGGCTCAGAACCGCTCTTGCCACCAACCCTATTTTCCCGAGCATTGCAACAGAGTCGAGAATCAAGTGGGCAGGCTTATCGCCGAGTGATTTTGAAAAGTATACAAGCTATGAGAATTCGCATTTCTGCAAGCCGAACCCCAAGTATTTCGCCGAGGTCATTGAAGATTTGGGAGTTGAGCCGGATGAATGCTTGATGGTGGGAAACGATTTGGGTGAGGATACCCCTGCCGAGTCTTTGGGTATGAAGGTGTTTATAGTAACAGACTGCCTTATAGAAAAGAGCGGAGTCAGCCTTGATGATTATCCCCACGGCGGATTTGATGAACTGGCGGAGTATGTAGAAGAGATTATGGAGAAGTGAATATAGATGATAAATGTGCCTTCCTTTGATTGACTCGAAGGAAGACGCATTTTTATATTTTGATGCTGAATCGTTAAAGCATTGACAATTATAATAGTTTGTATATAATAGAATGTAATATTAATTCATTATTAAATAAGTAAATAAATACAAAGGAACAAGCAGTAATGACAAAACGCCTGTTTTCACTCGCAGTGTCAGCAATAATAGCCGTGGGCATGGCGGTTTCAGCCAACGCCTCGGAGATTATTACTAAAGACGGTAAACTATATGGCATTTCAGACGGCGGCAAATACTTAAAAGGCTGGCAAACTGTTGACGGCGACAAATATTGCTTTAAAAACGACGGCACGGCAGTCGTTATAAACGGAACTGTTATAGACGGAATAAGCTACGAGTTCACTCGTGACGGCAAATGCACAGGCTATCACACCGGATTGCTTAAAATGAAGGACGGAGCAAAGTATTACTATCATGACGGAATAAAGCAGGTCGGATGGGCAGAGCTTGACGGCGATAAATACTATTTTTCGTCCGATGGAAAAATGAGACTGACTCCTTTGCGCACAGACAGCGTTGAATATAAGTTCGATGAAAACGGCAGGCTTTCAAGCACATCGCTGCTGTTTGGATCGTATCCAAAGACAATAGGGGAATACCTTAGCCATATAGACTTTGCGGCGGCAGCAACGGTGGAGCTTAGATATAAGTCGGGCGAATTTGTGCCGATAGAGCTAAAATCTATAGAAAAAATCAAAAGCCTGCTTGAAAAGAACTCAGAATCAAGGGTATATGAGCCGGAGTGTCTGTCAGAGGACGTTATATTGATGCCGGCATTGCCGGAGGAGTATTTCACTGACACGCCGTCAATAGAAATACGCATGAAGAATGCAGACGATAAGGTTTTATACTTTTGGAGTATGTCAAAAAACGAACAGGGCTGCGGTGAGATGCGTATAAGTCTGCGTGATTGTATTGCGGCGATTGACAATGTCGAGATTGTCGATTATCTCATGGGGCTATATGAGTCCGCTGAGGATTAAAAGAATAGGTGTATAAATGTTTCGCCCCTGCGCTGAGTGTATTATCTGCGCAGGGGCGGATTTTGAAATATATCAATCTGTTTTCCACAGCAAACGCCGTTTAAATTACAATCTCGACCTTTTGATAATTGCCGATTGAAGGGCAGAGAAGAGTGAAGAGAGATTAGAGAAGAGATAAGAGTACAAAAAAGAATCGCCCTTATGGACGATTCTTTTTTTGGTGCGGCAAGTGGGACTTGAACCCACACGTCGTTGACACACGCACCTCAAACGTGCCTGTCTGCCTATTCCAGCACTGCCGCATATTTATATGCCGTTGTTCACAGCTTTTACATTATAGCACCCTTAATATCGGTTGTCAATAGGTAAAAATGATTTTTTCTAAAAAGTTCTTAAAAAATTATCCCACAGACTTTTGCAGGTTTGCAATATGTCTGTGGGATAAAACAGTTTCATATAAGTATCGGAAAAATCAGTCGCTTAATGACGGCATTTGCTTAAGATTACTCTCTGACCTCGTGTCTTCCGACTCCGCCCAATGCAAGCAGGGGATCTAAGCGGTCGTCGTTGTATCTAAGCTCAAAGTGAAGATGGTTTCCCGACGCCGAGCCGGTCATTCCGACGTGCCCGATAACGTCGCCCTTTTCAACCCTGTCGCCCTTTTCAACGTCTATAGACGACTGGTGTCCGTAGTAGGTCTCATATCCGCCGCCGTGGTCAATAATAACAAGCTTTCCGTAGCTCGAATAGGTTCCGGCAAAGGTTACCACTCCGGACTGCGCCGCATAGATATCGGTTCCGCGCTTTGCAGGGATGTCTATTCCCTTGTGATTTGAATGATCCCATTTGCGGTAGCCGAACAGCGAGCTTATATAGCCGCCGTCTCCGCCTACAGGCCAGACGAATGTGCCAAGCTTGTCTATAACCTTAGTGTTGCCCTTTAAATATGTGTTTTCCTTTGTTCCTGCGCTGTAAATCTGCGGAACCATTGACTCGATAACATATCTGCTTACAACAGTCCGTTCGGCTTCAACACCGTTCTTTTCTGTAACTAAGGCAGTTACGTTTTCGTATCCGTCAGACCCGTGCTGCTTTAATACCTCGCAGTATTTTTCCGCACGGCTGTCATATACATATTGAGTGGTCTTTTCGATAACCTGGTCGTAGTTCTCATAGTGATATGTAATGACCGAGAGGTTGGGCTCGTCGAAGTGATATGTTAAAACGTCTCCCGTTTTTGCGCCCTTTTCAAGAAGCGGATTCTCCGCTATCAGCTGATTGCGAGTATATCCGAGCTTCTTTGCAATTGACGAAACAGAGTCGCCCTTTTCTATGACGTAAAATGCGTCTACCCTGACGCTGCCGGAAATGTATTCAAGCATTTCATCGGCACTCGTTAGGTTTGTCTCGATGTATCTGCCCTGCGAAATCTCGATATTGTCTTCAAATTCCGCTGAAATAACATCTGAGGAGTAGTACATTGCAAGTCGGCTTTCAAGGGCGTTCTTAACCAGATTCATCTGCTCCTCATCGAATACGCCGACGAGCGATCCGTTTATATACATACCGTATGCCGATACGATTCCGACGTCTGAAGCATTCATCATCAGCTCAGACAAGCTGTTTGTGTCGACAGGAGAGTCGCTTTCCTGCATCATTCTCACAGAGAACTTCGGCGTAGCAAGCACTGCCTTGTCCTCCTGAGTATATGTAATCTTATCCTGGACAAGCGCCTGAGCCTGGTTGAAGTCGCCCTCGTTTTTAATTACACCGAGGTCGTTGCCGTTGTATTCAACCGAAATGGTATATTGAAGTGTGCTGGCATGATTTATAAGTGTGAGCAAAAACGCAATGCTTATTGCAGGAGCTATATAGTTAAACAAAAACCTTGCGGTTGTCAAAGCTCCGCTGAAAAACTTACCGATTGCCGAAATGCAGGTGCTGACACCGTGCTTTACTCCGAGCTGCTTTGTCTTTTTGAGCTGAATCCTTGTATTGTCGATTGCTCCGAAGGCGTGAGCGAAGGGAGTAAGTATATAACACCATAAATCATATAAGGGCTGTTTAAATTTCTTAGTAAGCCATCCGCCTATTGCTTTAAACATTTTTGAAAGCAAGCTGTATATGTACCCAAAGACGGCTTTAAATATTTTACCGATAATACCGGCGCAGGTGCTGCCGATGAAGCCGAAAAAGCTCAAAAGCGCCAACAGTCCTGCACGAATATGCGTCAAAAGCATAGGTTATCCTTTCTTAAAAGTTACAAAGTGGTTACAATCTTTTAATTGTGCTCTTTTATTATACCAAAAGCAGGTGAAAAATCAACCGGAAAATATTTCAGACAAGCAAAATTAAAAATTTTTGTGCAGATTAAACAAATGCCCACGTTGTAATATCGGAAAGGACGGGAAAATCCCGAGAAATTTAAGCGTTTATTCAGTCGGGATAGTAAAGCTTGTCCTCAGAGTAATCCTTCAAGACCTCCAAAAGCGGCAAAACATCAGCCTTTGCCGACGCGAGGTCGTGCTCTGAATAGTTGCCGCACTCAGGCTCGGTTGCTCCGGGGATGTCACCGGTGAAACCGGCGACGAATGTAAGGCTGTCTCTGACCAGCTTGATTGCGGCGTCATGGTCAAAGCTGCGCATTAAAAGGTAAAATCCGGTGCGGCAGCCCATTGGTCCGACGTATATGACCTTATCTCCGACGTCCGAGGAACGTGCATATGTTGCAAATAGATGCTCAATTGTGTGCAGTGACGGGTTGGATATGTATTTTCCTCCGTTGGGCTTGACCATGCGCACGTCATAGCTGACGATATCGCCGTCAATCCTCGATATATACATACCAATGCCGAACTTGCGGTGGTCAACCTTAAAGCTTGCGATTTTCTCCATAATAAAGCACTCCGTATCATTATATATTTAAATAGTATACCCATGTATACGCTCAAGACGTATACATTGCGTCCGAGACGGTCTTTAGCACCGAAATATAGTGTGCCGATGTATAAACATTATATATAGAATGCTCAGCGGTGTCAAGAAAACAGCGTGCAGACTTAATGCCTGCACGCCGTATACCTGCTATGAGCAGAATAAATGACTTCCGATTTGCGTTATTACGGGACGGGAGCGAATAAACTTATTTGACGTTTTAGAAGGGTTATAATAGTATATAGCTCCGCCGGACGGATCCCAGCCGTTTAAAGCGTCTCTTGCAGCATTATAGCAGGAGGAAGCAATAGGCTCCCAGAACTGACCGTCGTTTATAGCTGTAAAAGCTCCGTTCTGATAGATTACGCCCGAGATTGTGTTCGGGAAGGACGGGTGCTGCACTCTGTTTAAAACAACAGCCCCGACGGCAACCTGTCCGCTGTAAGGCTCGCCCCTTGCCTCGGCAGAAATTATTCTGGCAAGAAGGTTTATGTTCGACTCGGTAGCCTGCGGAACGGTTCCTATGCTTATACCGAGTGCGCCCAGCGTCTGAGGCCCCGCGATACCGTCCACTTTAAGCCCCTTCTGCTGCTGAAATCTTCTGACAGCGGTTTGAGTCTTTGTACCGTAGTATCCGGTTACGTCTCCTGTGAACAGACCACGCTCCTTGAGCGCCTTTTGGATGGCTGTTACCTCCTTGCCCTGTGACCCGAGCTTCGAGAGCACAGCGGCGCTCTCACCGACAGATACGTCGGGAACGCTTTTAGCGGTCAAAAGACAGCTCAGGCATATGACAAAAGCAGCCAGCATATAATATAAGGTCATTTTCTTTGAATGCGGCATATATATCTTCCTTTCAAGATAGTTTTTATTATTGTGACAAAAATTACGGTATATATGCACACCATTAATTGGCTGAGGATAGCCAATGTCGCAATGTGCATATATAAACCGAATAAAATCAGTTGATAAACAGCAAGGTAAACAAAGTGAATTTTTTTCACAAAATATGCTTGACAATGAAAGGATAAAGTGATATAGTAATGAAGCTGTCTGCGAGAGACAAAGCTTAAAAAAGGCTGAGAACAAAAAAGTTCAAAAAATTTTTTAAAAAAGTTTCAAAACCCTCTTGACAAACGA
>DKWG01000049.1:0-281 GCA_002491605.1 Ruminococcus sp. UBA7158 | reverse complement strand
TTTCAAAACCCTCTTGACAAACGAGCTAAGATGTGCTAAAATAATCAAGCTCGCTAAGAGAGCGAGACAGTAGAGATGGCAGCTTGAAAATTGAACAATGAGAATTAAGAAAGACCCTTGAATTAATTACTTTGAAAAAGATTCAGTAATTACGAGAAGTCAAGTACAAGACTATAAAAAGTACAAGCCGGTTTAATACCGAGCAAAGAGTCTAACTCGATTTTATTCTTTCATTTAGGAAGATTAAGATACAATATAATTAAGAGTTTGATCCTGGCTCA
>DKWG01000030.1 GCA_002491605.1 Ruminococcus sp. UBA7158 | reverse complement strand
AACTTTTAGTATAGAACCTTTTATTACTGATTTATGCTATTGAGAGAAGCTCGTTTACTCTCCTGCCGAGCTGCTTTTCTATCGCCGAAAGCCTTTCTTCGGGAAGATTGAGCAAAGGATGACGCTTAAACCTAAAGCCTATCATCCTGCGGAGCTGCGCTTTTTGCTTTGTCGACATCACTTCCCTGCATACATCCTCGTATGAAATACGATACGGATTAGAACGGGTTTTCGCATACTCATCAAGAGTCTTTAAGTCCTCCGGCATTGCAAAATTAAAAAGCGACAAGCCGTTGTCAAAAATCGGGGCAGGGGAAACAATCCTTCCCGAATGGTTGTCCCTGAGCACGCCGAAGTTTCCGAAGTGCCTGTCCTCGTTATATATCAAAGCGTCAAAAACAAGCATACTGCATAGCTGATCGCTGAAATCGTCTCCTAAAGCCTTGTAATAGTCTAAAGCTTCCTTGAGTGTCAGCTTATCAAGTATACGACCTATCGGAACAAACGATGTATTTATATCCGTGAAAAGCCTGCACTTTGATGCAAGAATGCCTTTCCAATTCTCAAGGTCATACCTCACACAGCTTATTCCCATAGTGTCTGCTATTTGGCAAGCGTAATACTCACTGTAAGGTTCGTTTCCTGCATTAGCCGCCCCTTGCGTTCCGCCTTTATATAAATATATTCCGTCATCTTCGATAAATCGCCATGCTTTTCTTAACATACCGTTCGTAGTAAGCTCAGGAGATGTTGAAAAGGCTTCCTTGCTGCCTCCGACGCCTGTATATGCGACTAAAGACAAAGCCTCTGAAAAGCGATTTTCATAAAGATTATAGTCGGCAAATTTGCCTTTGAAACCGTTTGGAACCACCCAATAGCTGTCGTTGAGCGACAAGCCCAGACAAACATCGATGATTCCCTTTGTATTGTTGACGCTGAGACCCAAGGTTTTCAGTATCTCGTCAACGAAATGACGGTTTTTTGGTATTACTCTTTTTTCAAGCCACCTGATTATGCCCTCGCCAGTCAGCTCTAAATCTAAAGGGAACAGATTCATATTGTGCGTATCTGAATAAAGTAAGCTTGCCTGCAAGCCCTCAAGTCCCTTTTCTTCAAGTGAGAATGTTATAAGGTCGTCGTCATAAAGACGAATGCTATATACATTTTCCATGGCGTTGTCCCTTTACATTTTTTAAAGCGTCCCGTACCCGTCAATAATTCAGCAGCATATGCCAAAGGCGTCTGTAAACTTCTCTGGCGACTGTGATTCTTCCTCCGAAGTCCTTTAGGTAATCGTCGCTGCCCCAATCGGCGTTTTTAAATATTTCCTTGGCTGTTCCCTCAATTGTTTTATATCCTCTGAGCTCAGCTTGAAGTGTCGGAATTTTTACGCACGATGCGCTCGAGGGCAGCACTCCTGCGCACACCAGTGTGTCTCTTACAAACTCAACGCAGGTATAAGCCTTGTCTCGTCTGATTCTCTTTCCGACAGGATATCCGGCGCACGAAAGATAGTTGTAAACATATTCATTCGGTCTTAACTGCATCCGTCTTATATACTGGCATACAGCGGCGTATGTATTGTTGTCGACCTCGATTTTTACCACCTTAACCCAAGCCTTATCCATCATAAGATACCTGTTGGGCGACTCCTCAACAAAGCCTGCCAGCATCGGATGGTCTAAATAAAGCCTTGAGAAAGAGCATAAGGTTTTAAGTCCGTCTGTTGAAATACAGGCGTGATTGTACTTTTGATTTGTTATCCTGCGAATAAAACGACCTGTTTTTAGGTCTGTGCCTGAAAAAACTACATATATCTCTTTCATTATAAACCCTTCTGTTGCGATAAAGCTGATTCTCTTTATAAAGTCCGTGCCGCAATTGATTCGGCATAAACTTTAATGCGGCATAAAAATCAAAGGCTCGAGATGTTAAACGATTTTCTTTGCCTCTAAATAGTATCTTTTGTCCTGCGCATGACCCATAGAGAAGGTTTTTCTGGGAAGTGCGCCGTCTGAAATGACTGCTGCAAAAAGCTCGCTCTTTTTCATCGGCTCTAAAATAAAGCCGACGGAGTTTTCCTTTGAAGCGAGCGAACGCAAAACGCCGTCGCCGTGAATATAATCAATCTTGCCGCCGTTTTCTTTAAGATATTTGTCTAAAAACGCTTGCAGGCTTCCCACTGCGAGCTTTGAAAGCGGACGAGTGATGTAAAGCTCCTTTTCTGCGCCTGGGGTGATAACCCTTATCCTTTGCTCCGACTCCGCACTGTCAGACAAGCCCAAGACCTTTGTCATATCGGCAATAAGCTTATCGCAGTCGACATCGGTAACAATTCTGTGTATCGCTTCAAACTCAAGAGCGGGGGAGTGCAGATTTACTATCTCGCAAAGAGCATATCTTGCAGGGTGGTTTGATAAGTCTGCGCCCGGATTATCTCTTTTCAGCTTTTCGTAATGCTCCTTGGCAGTGGCTAAGGAATGGTTGCCGTCGCCCATGGCGTAAAGCATTTCGCATTTCTTTGAAAGCTCGCATAATGCTGAATCGATACGGCTTATTTCATCCTCGCCTAAAAGATAGCCCTCAATTCTTCCGCCGCCCTGCATAAGCTCAAAATCATAAAGCTTCTCAAGGTCGGACGTTGAAAGCGGCTCTATGACCGACTTTTCGGGGTCGTCTATCAGTATCATTATATGCGGAAGCTCAACGCTTGCATTCCTGCGGATTTTAAGCCTCGGGGGGATTCTCTCGGCAACGGTAGCTTCTGTCGCCCTTATTTGAGACTTTGAGCCTGAGCGGTAGTCGTATTTTTCCAAGTCCACCGCTCCGACTATTCCCTCACGCAGCTTGCCGTCCGACTGAGTCCTTCTGACATACACCATGGCGTTTTTAAGCTCTTTAAACACGCCGTCGGCAAGATACTTATCGATATTTTTATTTACCTCGGCGATTTTACCGTCGACATCATCGTCCTCAAGGTAAACCTCGGGCAGTATGAGATTAAGTGTAGATACATCGCCGCCGACAATTTCTTTTGTTTTGTCCCAATACTCCGGCTCGCCTGTAAACTGGTCGCAGGCAACTACCGACCACTTGGACATATCCTTAATGTCGGGCAGCAATATATCGCAGGACGTAAACGCAGTGTTAAATTGCATAACTCAATTCTCCTTATGTTTTAATAAGCGAAGCCAACCGCTGTAGAAATAACCGCAAAGCTGCTTAAATCCGTCGGCAAAAGCCGATACCGCTTCTCTTCACTCTTATCTCTTATCTCTTCACTATTCATTAGAAAGCAACGCTTCCCATACTCAAGTCCGCTTCCGCACAA
>DKWG01000003.1:4597-4846 GCA_002491605.1 Ruminococcus sp. UBA7158 | reverse complement strand
TATTTAATAGTATATATTTAGTATTTAAATTTATACCATGACCTATTACCATGCGCTTTACTGACAAATTACCATTAAAACACGGAGACTAACAGCAACAATTGATGAATAATCGTCAAATATTGAATTTCAAAATACAGCACTGACGGCTTTAAGTATGCCCCAAACAAAGGTAAAAGGACGCCCTGAATGCAAGGCGTCCTTAATAGGCATATACTAAGCTTGAAATTATCTCTTCTTAGAAAGAGC
>DKWG01000003.1:0-4286 GCA_002491605.1 Ruminococcus sp. UBA7158 | reverse complement strand
CTTAGAAAGAGCCAATGCAGCAGCTGCAACAGCCATAGGAAGTACAGCTAATACAACGCCGGTCTTAGCAGGAGTTTCCTGAGCAGGAGCTTCAACTGCAGGTTCAGCAGGTGTTTCAGGCTCAGATGTTGTCTCAGCAGGTGTCTCAGCAGGTGTTTCAGCCGGAGCAGCATCGGGGATAACAACTTCAAAGCCATAGAGTGTGCAATCGGTTGTGTCGAGCATAAAGTTTGCCCATCCGCCGAAATCGCCGCTCAATGCAACGGGTGAATTTGCAACGATATCAGCACAGCTGACCATAGCTACATTCTTTTCGCCCTCTGTAACGACGAAATCAGATGTTGTTTCGTATGAGCCGTTCTCAGACTGGAAAACAACACTGTTAAGTGTTCCGGTGTAGGTCAACTTGATATAAGCGCCTTCAGTCTGAACTGCTGCTATTATAGCATTCCATTCGCTTCCGCCGCCGACCCAGTTAGTAGATATTCTGCAATAGCTATCCCCCTGAGTACTTGCCATAGCTACGCCGTCTGCCAAAGCTGCATTTTCGGTATCCTGACCCTGAGTGCTTGCCATAGTGTAGACAATCTCGTCTGCAAAGGCACAGACAGAAAGTGCCAATACCATAATCATTGCAACTGCGATAGATAAGATTTTCTTCATTTTTGTCTCTCCAAATATTTTTTGACATTCGTCTCCTCAAGTATACACTATACTTTTCGAAAAGTAAAGACCTACAAAGCATTATTAACCAATTTCATATAGAAACAAAGCCCACTTTATTGTTACTTTTGTACAAAAACAACTATGCACACGTTGCTTTTACGCAACTGTTCAAGAATGAGCCCAATGCTTTACGACAATCTGCTCCATATCATAGTGCAAAACAAAAGGACGCCCTTAAGCTTTAATTTGAAATTCAAATTATCTCTTCTTAGAAAGAGCCAATGCAGCAGCAGCTACTGCCATAGGAAGTACTGCCAATACAATGCCGGTCTCTGCAGGAGCTGCAGGAGTATCGTCAGTTGTATCAACGGGTGCATCGGGTGTTGTCTCTGCAGGGATTTCAGCAGGAGCGGAAACAGCGTCTGAACCGGTTGAGAACTTAGCAGAGTAGAGCTTAAAATCAGAAGAGAAAGGCTGTACCAAGAAGTTAGCAGCTTCATCTAAGGTTCTGCCGTTAGCTTCCCAAGCAGCAACGAGCTCATCCAAAGAACCGGTTGCCTCGTACTTGCCATCGCCCAAATCAACAACTGTGCACTTAGCAGCAGCCTGAGGATCACTGAACTCGAAAACGAGGTTAGGAGCCTCAGAAGGGTTAGAACCGGAGAACACATATGTGAAGGTAGCTCCGCCCTCTGCGATTATGCCCTTGATTTCGTCAACGCTGATGTCGAATACGTTTGCAGCCTCACGGCCCCAGAATCCGCCCATGCCGAAGAAATCCCAAGGATTGATGCAGTCAGAGAAAGCTTCACCGTCAGGATTATCAAAAGCAACAACTTCATCTGCGAAAACAGAAACTGAAAGTGCCATGACCATCAACATCGCAACAACAATTGCAAATAATTTTTTCATTTTGTTTTTCCTCCAATATTATTTTTGGTATTAACCATGATTATTATAATCGAAATTGAGCATTTTGTAAATAGACTATCGATGTCTTTTTTGTAGATTTTCTGTATTGAATTTTAGATATTATGCACAAATCAATTATCTATGCTTAGTTTCTGCCGCTCTGACGCATTATATAACAGGTAATAAAAGACCGGTATCAAAACGGTGAATTCCGATGTAATCCCGGTCTTGTTACTTATAAATTTATCAGTATACGCCAATATACGACAAAGTAGGCTCACATCTTGAGTCCTCAATCACAATTTTGAGACAATCTGTTCTGACAGAATCAATAGGAACTATTCTCTTGTGACCGATAACCGTTCCTTTACCGACCTCGACAAATTTATCATTTATCCTTGCTTCAATTCTGAAGCTTTCAACTCTTTGACTGAGATAAATGTTTTCCTTTAAAACTACATTGGCAATGTCAACAGACTCACTCCACTCCGCTGTTATCACTGCTCGGCTTTGTCCTTCACCGGCAATGTAGCAGCAGTCGTAGCAATCGCTGCGAGCGTTTTCAATTCCGTGTGCGCAAAGCTCGGAATCGGCGCTTAGCTTGGCATTGTCCAAAATGTTAGTTTTGAACGCATTGCTCAGATAGTCGCCCAGCTCTTTAAGCCTTGCAACATCGTTTTCATGGAAAAGTCCTGTGTTCGTCGGAGGGATGTTCAAAAGAAACGTCGCATTTCCGCCGACCGATTTGTTGTAAACATCAATAAGATACTCGAGCGGCTTGACCTTGTCGTCTTCATAATCGTGCCAAAACCAACCCGGACGTATTGACGTATTAACCTCGGCAGGATACCAAATGAGATCTTTTTCATCCTTTAATATCATGCGGGAACCCAAATCTGCGTCCCACGCGCTTATCTTTCTTTGACGGAACTCATCGTCGTCAATGTGCTGGCTTGCCTCAAAGATTTTTTCCGTGTCGGCAGTTCTTGCCGGAACAACGCTCCACTCGGCAGCTCTTGTGTGCCCTGCCTCGTTTCCGCACATGGCACATTGCCGTTAGCGGTCAAATAATCGTCAGCGCACCGAATACTCATCAAATGCTATTATCAATTAAACTGCCAGCTGTCAACGGCAATTCCTTCATTCGAAAGCATTATAAAGAAGTCGTGCTCGCCGGAAATCTTTTCGGAAACAACAGCCTTGACTGCCGAATACTCAGCATTGTCAAACTCAACATATGCTACAGCGTCGTTCTTTCTGGAATCAAGTCTTATCTCTAAGCGTCCCTTGCCCTTGACGTTGGCGATGAACTCGCTCGGAGACGACTTAAAATCTGCGCCGGATATCTTTATCCAAGCATTGTCTGTTGTTGATACGCTGCACATACCGTTTTCACTTTCTTCGTACCATGTGCCGCCGCAGTTGGACATCTCAGCTCCCGAGTGAGCTATGAAGGGATCAAAGGACTTAATCTGTCCTACTCCCTCACGGGTTCCTCCCATAAGCTCAATCTCAAGGTTCTTTTCGTTCAGGTTGAGCTTATCGACGCAAAGGCTTCTGAAGCCACCGTCGGTTTCTGTTCTTTCCTGAAGTGTGAGTGTGTGATAGAAGATGTACCAATCGCCCTTGTATTTATCGATGTGAGTGTGGTTGTTTGAATAGTTCAAGCCGCTCTCGCCGGGGTTTAAGAAGTAGTGACCGCGGTACTCCCAGCTTGATGTGTCGAGGGGGGTCTTTGTAGTCATGTAAGCCATACTGCACGCAGACGGCGGATCTGTCTTTTCTTCCCAGATGTCTCTTGCGTCCCAGTTGGTGTTGTAGGTGTAAATATAAGTGCCGTTTACATAGTTAAGCTCGCTTGCTTCGAACGCATAGTATGAGGGTATTTCTACCATCTCACTGTCTAAGGATATCATGTCGTCGCCGAGTCTTACTATTCTTGCAGATCTTGTTCTGTAATTAGTTCCTATCGGTGCTATTCCTGCTCCGAAGCTCAGCCAGCCTACGCCGTTTTCGTCTATAACGGCTCCCGGGTCAAACGGGTTGGGGCAGTTTGTCAAGCCCTCCATGCCGTGATAAATAAGAGGCTTGCCTAAAGGATCGGTCCAGCCGGTTACAGGGTCTGTTGAAGTAATAACTCCGACGCCTGCGCCGCTGTTTGAAAAGTACATATAAAAGTGTGTAAGTCCGTCGTCTTCAACTCTTGAAACTATTGACGGTGCCCATGAAGCAAATATCCAAGGAGCAATTGCGCCTATGTCTATAGTTCCGTGATAAACCCAGTTTACCATATCGTCAGTTGAGAAAACAACCATAGAACGGATTTTATCATATGAATTCTTACCGTCATTTCCTACGGCTTCGTACTGCTGGTGATCGTTGGTGCCGTAAAGATAATATCTGCCGTTGTACTCAACACCTGTCGGGTCTGCGCAGAACACATTCGGCGAAATGGGGTTGGTATACTCCAACTCCTTATATCCCCAAGCAAAATTTGATTTACTGATTTCAAGTCCTAAGTTAATACTCTCCATGCTAATCTCCTCTGTCAGCGGCGGCAAGCTGAGCTCTCCGCCTGATTTATCAATTTTTTCATTATTATTTGAACATCCTGCCAAGGATGTCATAAACATTGCGGTTGAAATGATGACTGCCGAGCCTTTTGAAATTATTTTTTTCATTTTTAACCTCCGTTTTCCGCTCATATA
>DKWG01000048.1 GCA_002491605.1 Ruminococcus sp. UBA7158 | reverse complement strand
TTGGGCGTTTTGCTCAGGGCTATGCAGGATTATGTGAGGAGGTAAAAGAGTATGATCCAAATCTTTGCGAATACAATGTTGTGTCATACAAGCCAATAGAAGTCACCGATGAAGAGTTTGAAGCCGTTAAAAACTGTTTGATTGCAAAGGATAATAGTAAAAGCAACACTCTATCTGTTATTATTTCAATTGGAGCATATGTTGTCCTTATACTGGGCTTTATTGCCGGCTGTATATTGGGTCAGGAGTCATCAGGATGGAGTTCTGATTTTAATATATCTTTGGCTCTTATAGTTTGGGGAATAAGCGCAGTGAGCGGCATATCGATGCTTTGGTTTGCAGAGGTTCTAAAGTTATTGAATAGCATTAAGAATAGTCTTCAAAAACAATTGTAGATATAATAAATAATATTGTTAGTTTTTGTTAAGCCAATTAATTAAAATAACCGCCGCTCGACTATCGGAATTCCGAACAGCTGGGCGGCAGTTTTTGTTATTATAAATTTATGTGTTGACAGTATAAATCGGAGTTACTCCCCGCAAACCCTCAAAATCGCCAATGCAAACATCTTAGCGTTCAGCACCAGCTTGTCGATATCGATAAACTCATCTGCCGAGTGCATATGGTTATCCTCGCCGATAAACTCTGCACCGAAGGCAACGCCGCCTTCAATTTCATGCACATATGTGCCGCCGCCGATGGCTATGCACTCGCCCTTTTCACCTGTCATCTCCTCGTAGACGCTGAGAAGCTTTTGGACGAACGGGCTGTCTGCACTGACGCAGTGGGCTTGCGACGCCATATTATTATACAGCTCGAAGCCTGCCTTGTTCATCGACTCTGTGAGCTTGGGAAGAACATCTTCGACCTTGAAGCTGGCAGGGAATCTTATGTCGCATTTTAAGTCGAAGCTTCCTGCTTCATAGTCTATAACGCTTAAAACGCAGGTCAGCTCACCTGACTCCTTGTCATTAAGGTTTATACCGAGACTCTTGCCGTTTGTCTCGCCGTACGGAAACAGCTCGGCAAGCGACGATATTTTTTTATGGCAGTCGTCGTTCATTTTAAGCTTAGCGAGAACGGCAATGAGAGCAGTTACGGCGTTTTTACCGGACTCCGGAGTAGAAGCGTGTGCGCTGACGCCCTTGACGTCTATTCTAAGGCATCTGCCGATGCTCTTTACGGTAAACATATCCAAAAGACCGAGCTCTTCGGCACACTTTACCACCTCGGACTCATCAATACCTGTTACAACCGCATACGCCGATTCAGGGACGGCATTTATAGTTGCACCGCCGTGAAGCTCTGCAACAGTGCGCTCGGATGAATCGGGATATTCGCTGACAGTCGGCTTGGCTTCTGCTTTGAAATAACCTCTGATCATGCCCTTTTCAATGTTTATGACCGGATAGTTGCCGTCCGGAGTGAAGGTGTATTTCGGGGGATTTTCCTTGGTGAAGTAGTATTCAAGGTCAGCTGAGCCGTTTTCCTCGTTTGTGCCCAAAATCAAGCGCACGTTTTTCTTGAGCGGAATGCCCATGTCCTTGATGGCTTTCATTGCATACATTACTGCAACAGCAGGACCCTTATCGTCTATTGCGCCCCTGCCGAAAAGCTTGCCGTCAGATATTCTTGCAGTGTACGGGTCCGATGTCCAACCTGTGCCTTCGGGGACAACGTCTAAGTGCGCCAAAATGCCGAGCTCCGGCTCGTCGTCGGTGAACGAAGCCGTTCCTGCGTAGCCGTCGAAATCCTTGGTTATAAATCCGAAATCACGGCAAACGCCCAGCGCGTGAGTAAGGCAGTCCCTTACCGCCTTGCCGAACGGTGCGCCGTCATAAGGCTCGCACTGATAGCTGGGGTAGGAGATGAGCTGAGAAAGAGTTGAAACCATATTATCTCTTTGAGAGTCGATGTATTTAAAAAGCTCTGTTTTATTCATTTTATCGTTTCCCTTCATAATTTATTTAAAGCTTCTTTAAAACCATAACCGATATCGGAGGGACGAAAACGCCCTCGCAGTATGTCGCCATAGGCTCGCTTGAAGCCTTTGTGTCGCTGATGTAAAGCTGCCATTCACCGTCCGGAAGCACAAATACCTTTGCCCTCGGTATCGGGTTGACTAACAGCAGCAGCTCTTCGCCGTATCCGAACAGCTTTAAGAATACTGTGCCGTCCGGCGACGGTATTACCTCGCTTGAACGCATAACCTCGTCTCTTTCGGAAATCCTCAAAAGCGGGTGCGATTTTCTGAAGGCTATCAGTCCCTTGTAGTATTCAACTACGTCGGAGTTTTTGTCAAGGCTGACCCATTTTAAGGAGTTGACGCTGTCGGGGGATGAGTAGCTGTTGTGATCGTATCTTGAGTCGCCTAACGGCTTTGAACGCAGAAATTCCTGACCTGCATGGATAAAAGGTACACCCTGCGCCAAGATAACAAGCGCCGCAGCCAGCATTGACATCTTTTTGCGGTCCCTTTCATGGCATCCGCTCGCCGAGACTATAAGCTTATCCCAAAGAGTCAAATTGTCGTGTGCTTCGCAGTAGTTTATCTGCTGCGAGGGGTTTGGAGCCCAGCGCTGAGCGCCTAAAAGACCCTTGATTATCGTCTGTCTTAAATGGAAGTTGCCGCTTATGTAGCCAAGCTCGGCGTCGGCAAAGGTAGCGCCTTTTATTGCATCACGGTAGTTGTCGTTAAAATATGCGATATTAGGGGTGCTTACGGAATTATTCTTGCAGGCCGAACGCTCATAGGGCAATGCGCTTGCTCCGCCTGTCCACCCTTCGCCGTATATAATAGCGCTCGGATTGATTGCCTTTAGTTTAGTGCTGATCTCGTTCATAGTGTCAATATCTAAGCACGCCATCAGGTCAAACCTAAAGCCGTCAATTTTATACTCCTTAGCCCAGTACAAGCAGGAGTCGACGATATACCGCCTTACCATCGCCCTTTCAGACGCAAGCTCGTTGCCGCAGCCCGAACCGTTTGATGGAACACCGTTTAAGTATCTGTAGTAGTACCCCGGAAAAGACTTTCCGAGATTTGAAGCTTCACATTTATAGGTGTGATTGTATACCACGTCCATAACCACTCCTATGCCGCTTTCGTGCAGGCTCATGACCAGCTCTTTAAGCTCCTTGATTCTCGACGCCGGATTGCACGGCTCACTTGAATATGAGCCCTCGGGTGCATTGTAGTTATCAGGGTCATAGCCCCAGTTGTAGGATTTCTCGGGATGCTCCTCGTCGAGTCTCGTGTAGTCGAAAACAGGCAGGAGATGGACGTGGGTTATTCCTAATTTTTTCAGGTGAGCAAGGCAGGTCGGCTTGCCGCTCGGCGATTTTGTGTCTTTCAATGTAAACGCCGAATATTTTCCTCTGTTTTTCTCCGGCACGCCTGAGGATTGGTCCGATGAAAAATCCCTGACGTGCGCCTCATACAAAACAGCGTCTGTCAGGCTGTTTAAAACAACGTAATCTGACTTATCCCATCCTTCCGGATTTGTTTTGTCAAGGTTTATTATATATCCCTTTGCGCCGTTTGCCCCGACTGCACGGGCGTATGGGTCGACGCCCTCCGTCTTAGTGCCGTCAAAGCTGTATTCATATGTGTAATACAAATTTTCAAGGCTTTGATGCGCTGTGTGACGCCAAACACCCTTATCGTACTTATCCATCGGAACGGTCTTGAAGGGGGTTAGATCCTTGTTGTCTTTATATAGCTTAAGTAAAACAGCGTCAGCTGTCGGTGACCAGACGCAAAAGTCGGTTTCATTGTCGCCAACGAAAGCTCCCAAGCGTCCTTCATAGTAAAAATTGCCGTCAATATATTCAACAGACTTATTGAGCATTGACATTCCTCCATATAATAAGCATACTAAACAAGTATATAACAAAAGTCTCTGTTTTTCAATAGAAATGCGGAGTTTGTGAAAAATATTTATGATATTTTAGCATAAACGCCTGTTCAAGGTGCAATTAGGGTTGACAATATTTAAAAAGAGATGTAAAATTAAATACCTGCGAGTAAGCTATACGGCAGCGGACGTCGCTTTATGCGGCGGATGAGGAAAGTCCGAGCATCACAGAGCAGGGTAGCTGATAACGTCAGCCGAGGGCGACCTTAGGGAAAGTGCAACAGAAAACGTACCGCCGCTTTTGCGGTAAGGATGGAAAGGCGAGGTAAGAGCTCACCGGAGCACAGGAGACTGTGCTGCCATGTAAACCCTACCCGATGCAACACCGTTTGGTTCGGTATATCAAAAGAATTGCTGATTTTTGTCGGTGATTTTGCAACGCCTGCTCGGCGGATATGCTGTTATAGGTGGCTTGATCTCTGCGGCGACGCAGAGGGTAGATAGATTGTCGTACAAGACAGAACTCGGCTTATCGGCTTAGTCGCAGACTTTTTAAAATACACAGTTAAATTCCATGAAACGGAGACTTTATTTATATGTTTAAGAAATTCGCCTGCGTTATTTTAACACTTGCAGTAGTATTACTTTGCTTTGCAGGCTGCAAAAAGGAAGAAACCGCAGCAAAGCTTGATTTCGGAGAAAAGGGCGACTACACTAAGCTCGACGGATATTATCTTGCCTTGCAGTATGACATCAAAAGCTCAAGGGATATAGTTGTCGAAAAGGATTACTTTGTCTTTTTGGACGAGGAGTGTACAAAGCTCGTCGGAACAATGATTGTTTCCTTTAATGATGACGGCGTTTTCGAAAAATATGAGGCGGCTATAGGCATTTTGCGTGTTGAGGAGCTTATTAACTATTATCAGACTGAGAGCAGCGGCTTGTATACAAAGATGTGCTTCTCCGATAATGACAAGCTCAGCTCTGTTGAATGGGAAAACACCTACGGCGATCCTGTAACCGGCGAGGGAACTATAACAAGCGGAAATATTGAGTGCCACAGCAACGGCAACTACAAAACGTCGTATGAAGAGGAATATACCTTCAGCCCCGATAAGAAGTATCTTTCGGCAACAACTGAGCGTGAATACGGAAGCAACGGGGGACTGCTGTCCGAGAAAACTGTAAAGTACGATGAGAACGGCAAGGTTTTGGGAAGCTGAGACAGCGTCTCATAAACGGTGCAAAGCTTAATATTGAAATGAAATCCATGTTAATCTTTCAGGTTGGCGTGGATTTTTGTGTGATGAGGTCCTATTCGGCAGCGGACATTTGAATAAAGCAAAAATAAAAACGGCGCTAAGGATAAATTCCCTTTCAGCCGTTTTAATTTATATCGGTGCTTGACACATACAAAATATGTGCCGTTCAAAGCGGAAGCTTAGCTTTCCGTTTTAAAGCTTTGCGCCCTTTGCCCCTTTAGTGCCGCCCAAGCTGACTCCGCTCAGGACGTTGGTGTCAAAGGCGTAAGTGATTTTTTGCTGCTCGCGCTCACGCTTGAGAGCAAGAGCTATCATCTTATTCAGCAGCTCCTTATACTTTACTCCCTTCGGCTCCCAAAGATAGAAGGAAAGAGAGCCGGGTATTGTGTTTATTTCATTCAAATAAATTTTACCGGATTCATTGTCTATCATGAAATCAATTCTTGCAACGCCGGAGCAGCCTAAAACCTTGAACGCCTTAACCGCAATCTCTTGGATGGCAGCTGTGGACTCCGCCGATATATCCGCCGGGATGACTCTTTGTGTGCTTGCCATACCCTTTGATGACTTCGAACCGCCTAAGTACTTATCGCTGTAGCTCAAGATTTCATCGGCGTTAATAGGACGTTCGCATACCGAAGCTTCGGCGCTTTGGCTGTCACCCAAAACGGAACAGTTGATTTCCGTGAGGTTGGTTATGGCACGCTCTATGAGCACTCTTTTTGAATACTTAAACGCCTCTTCGAGCGCATTTTCAAGACCTGCTCTGTCGCTTGCCTTTGAAATTCCGACGCTTGAGCCGAGGTTAATCGGCTTTACTATGACGGGATAGTCAAAGTCCTTTTCGATGCCGAGCATAATAAGCCCGGGATTCTCGTTGAAGTCGTCAGACTGATAAAGCTTGCAGTCTAAGCAGGGGATGCCGTTGTCTTTAAACACAGCTTTCATGATGTATTTATCCATGCCTATAGCAGAGGACAAAACGTCGCAGCCGACATAAGGAAGCCCCAGCATATTGAGATAGCCGGCTAATGTGCCGTCCTCAACGTTTGTTCCGTGAACGATAGGAAATGCAATGTCGACATAGTCTACAAACGGTTTTCGGAACGCCTTGGTCTTTGTGCGAAGTATTTCAACCCTTCCGTCGGTTCTTGCCATGGTGACGGTATAGCTCTTTGAAAGCAGCTTTTTAATGTCCTTGTATTCGTCGATATTGCCGATGGATTCGCCGCAATACATTTCGCCGTCCTTCGATATGTATATCGGTATGACGTCGTATTTTTCACGGTCAATAGACATATACGCCTGAAGAGCCGAAATTATTGAGATTTCATGCTCGACGCTTTTTCCGCCGAACAAAAGTGCAAGCTTTATTTTCATATATAATGTCCTTTCTTAAATGAGGATAGAATTATGGCGACACTGTTGTATTATTAACTGATATGCGCTGCGCAGGCTTAATAATTATCCGGCAGGTCGTTTTCAAGTAGTATTATCTTACGTTTTCCGTCAGATGTCAAGGAGTAAACCTTTTGCATGGCGTCGTTTAAGCTGTCGGCAACATATATTTTTTCTTTCGGGAAGCCGGATTTTACCAATCCCTTTAAGATATATTTCGTCTGCTTTTCTCCGACAAGCGCACAGTAATCACAAACCTTAGCCGCTTCCTCGCCGAACTCAAAGTTGAGGTCGTTTTGCTTTTCGCCCAGCTCAATCATACCCGGGGTGACTAAAATCTTCATTCCGTCTGTCATGGAAAGCGCTTCTAATGCGGCTCTTGCGCCGTTGGGATTGGAATTATATGCGTCGTCTATAACGCTGTATGTGCCCTTGCTGATAAGCTCAAGTCTGTGAGGAACGCTTTCAAGCCTTCTGACAGCAGGCTTGAGCTCCTCAAGGCTTATGCCGAGCTTATTTGAAACGGCTATCGCTCCGACGATGTTTATGATATTGTGCCTTCCGATGAGGCTTGTTTTATAGTCGCATTTTTTTCCGTCCGGTGAGTGGACAGTAAATTCAGAGCCTTTTTCGGATATTCTTAAGTCGGTTGCATAATAACCACCGTGATTTTCCGTGCCGTAGCTTATATAGCTGTAGCTGTCTGCCTTGGACAAAACGTTTTTATCATCTGTATTCAAAAACAGCATTCCGTTTTCAGCTACTGCGTCGGCAAGCTCAAATTTTGTTTTTTTGACGTTTTCTATAGTTTTAAAGCTTTCAAGGTGCATAGGTCCGACTGAGGTTATAATGCCGTGCTTGGGCTTAACGATGTCGCAGATTTCTTTAATGTCTCCGACGTTTTTAGCGCCCATTTCGCATAGGAACACCTCATGCGTAGCCCTAAGGCTTCCTCTTATCGTTTTAACAACTCCCAACGGGGTATTGAAGTTTCCGGGAGTCTTTAAAACGCTGAACTTTTCGCTTAAAAGCGTATCCAAAAAATACTTTACACTTGTCTTGCCGAAGCTTCCTGTTATTCCTATTACCGTCAGGTCGGGACACTCACGCAGAATTCTTTCAGCGTCATTAATATAATGACGGTTGATGGCTTTTTCCAAGGGACGGTTTATGAGATTTGCAAGAAGTATCACAAAGGGGGTCATGAATATCATAAACGACATAACGATCATTCCGCTGTCGAACCTGACAATAATCCCTAAAGCTGCGGCGAGCAGGTCTAAAACAGATGCGGTTATAATCATTCTGACAAGCCTTTTTGTATACTTAATAGGCGTTTTGTAGTGCTTTTTGGGAAGCTTAGCGAGTCCCGAAGCTATTAAAGCAATTGTTACAAACGCCGAAATGAGCCATGTATCAGCCTTAAAAGCAATCAGCGCAAACACTGCGGCAATAACGGCAAAGTGAGCTGTGAAGAATTTGAGCGAATTATCAGCCAGCCACTTTCTTTGAACCTTAGGCTTATAGGAGTTGAGCTGGAACATATGAATAAAGTATCGCATATTAAACCAAGCGGCAAATATATAAGCGGCGATCGGCGCAAAAACGGTAATCGCTCCTGCAAGACCGGAGTTGATGAGTTCGGTTATTCGCATAATAAAATCCTCCGCAGATTGAAGTTTGTATCAGTCAACGATGTGTAAAAACGATGAGACAGCCCTTGCTGTCAAGATAGGATCTCTAAGAAACGAATAATGGTCCGCTCCTTGGATTCTGACAAGCCCGGCGTCCGGTATCAAGCGCTCGAAGGCTTCGCCGTCGCTTATGGGAGTGGCGGTGTCGAGAGTGCCCCAAATCAAAAGGGACGGGACGTTTATTTCAGGCAGAAGAGAAGTCAAATCCTCGTTTACAACACGCACTAAGGTTTGACGCATTATGGGAGTTGCGCTGTTATAATCGGCAGAGCCTCGCTTTGAGCGAAGCTTATCCAGAGCCGACGGAAACATTGCTTTTACGGGCTTAAGCTGCAAGAAAAGCTTTCCCGTTTTATAAACGGCGAGACTCAGCTTTTGGCGAAGCGTTTTTTTAGGCTTTATACCGGCGGCGTCGATAAATACAGCCTTTTCAACCGACGGCATTGCTCCGCCCGAAAGCGCTTTAATCATGATCCGTCCCCCGAAGCTGTGTCCTATCAGCACCTTGGGACTGAGCGATTGCTGTTTTAAAAAGTCACAGACAAAGCTCAGGTAGTCGTCGACAGACCAAGGCTCCTTCGGCTCCTCACTTTCACCGAAGCCTGGCATATCTAAGGCAACAGCCATATATTTTTTGGCTACAGCAGACATCAGGCTTTCAAACAGCTTGATATCAGCGCCCCACCCATGCAGAAAAAGCACACAGTCACCTTCACCGCAGACGGCGTAATTAATCTTAATTCCATTAACTGTAGTGGTCATATAATAAGTCCTTTCTCTGTGACGCTGAAGGTGAGAATTTGAGCGAAGACAGTCCCAAAAGCAATCTTGAGCGAGATTATTTTATCCTTCATTGCCGACTTGCAGCAAAGGCAAAATTATCACAATAACATTATATCACTTTCGGTTAAAAATTTCTACTGAATTTTTGAAAAAACAGGATAGAAGATTTGTGTAACGGTGATTTTTGCGGTTGGCTTTTCTTTTAAACGACTGCGAAGGTCTTTGGTATAGTCAAAAATGATATAGAACAGATTTAAAGCTTTATTGGACAATAAATTTATCGATAAATATATTGACATTTTTATTATATCAGCATATAATTAATTAAAAAAGGGAGGCTGCTTTTATGGCTGATATCACAAGTGCGATTAAAGATACAGTTTCGATTTCGCTATTTAATAAAGGACTTGCAGGTAAAATATTTGCAGAAGTTAAGCACAGCGGAGCAAAGGTAGTAATGAAGAATAATGCTGCAGAGTGCGTTTTGCTGTCGCCGGAGGAATATGTTAAGCTGATGGATGAATTAAACGACGCACGGCTTCATGCAATCGCAGCTAAGAGACTGGAAAGCTGTGAACCGAGCTCTTGGATTTCCTCGGAAACAGTATACAAAGAACTGGGCATAACAGATGCTGATTTAAATAGCTGCGGCGAGGTTGAGATTGAATGAGCTGGCAGTTGAAGTACATTCCGGAGGCTGCAAAGGACTTGAAAAATCTTTCCGGCAATCAAAGATTAATGGTTGTTAAAGCGATAAATAAAGTTTTATCGAATCCGTTGTCGGAAAATGAGGGTGGATACGGTAAGCCCCTCGGTAATAAATCCGGCAACGATTTGACCGGTTTATTAAAGATAAAGCTTAAGAGCGCCGGCATACGAGTTGTGTATAAGCTTATTCGCACGGAAAATGAAATGCTTGTCGTTGTAATAGGCGCAAGGGCTGATGACGAAGTTTACAGCACCGCATATCATCGGTCAGGCAAATACGGACTGTGAGCAGCTTTAACTAATATCCGCTTTTCGTAATACGGTTATATATCGCATAAAACAAAAGCAGCCGCAAAATATTGTGGCTGCTTTTACTTGGTGAAGATAATAGGACTCGAACCTATGACCCCCTGCACGTCAAGCAGGTGCTCTACCAGCTGAGCTATACCTTCATTGTCATAGAGTATACTAAATCAAAATGCAATTGTCAATAGTTTTTTTGAAAAAGATGTTTTCGGGGCAGCCAGTATTGTTTTTATAATCGTTGTTTTGTATTGAATATGCTACATAAAACTTCAAATACGGAACTTTTTACAGCATATCCAACAAAAATTCATTTTCTATATTGTAATCTTAAGCGAAACATAGTATATTAAAACATACTGCACTTTATTGCAGTAAAGCTTGCGATTGCGGAGAGGGTGACGGCGGATGTCTGAGGAAGCTTATTTCGGTTTAGATGACGACAAGAAAATTCTCGAAAGAGTTTACATAGATTACAGACAGCAAATGTACGCCGTTGCTTACGGCGTTTTGCACAATAATGTCGATGCTGAGGATGCGGTTTATCAGTCATTCCTACGAATTGCAGACAATATTGATAAATTGAAGCAATTTTCGCGTCAGGAAATACTGCCTTACATTGTTATTATAGTTAGAAATGCTTCGATACAAATATATAATCATAATAAGCGAGAGCTTGCAATACTTGATGACATCGATGACGGACAGTTCGATGTGCAGGCAAAGCCGGCGGACGATGAGTTCTTCGAGAAAATTGAAAGTCAGAATCTTGCAATGGTATTATCAAAGCTTCCGCAGATGTATAAAGACATTATATATTTAAAGTTTTCCTGCGATCTTAAGGCAAAGGAAATCGCCCCGATTCTGGGTATATCGGCAGACGGCGTTTGGAAAAGGCTCGAAAGAGCTAAAAGGCTTATCAGAGAAGCATTGGAAGGAGATGAACCTGATGAGTAAAAGTAAAGACAAATCAATATCTGAGCTTTTGGCAGATGAATATGTTAACAGCATTCCTGAATCGCAGGATCATGCTTTCTCAAATAGGTTTGTCTTGAAGTTGGATAGCCTGTTTATTCGCACAAAGCTCAAAAGCTTCGGCTCGGTGCTTTATAAAATTACAAAAATTGCAGCTTGCTTCTTTGCTGCGGCAATTTTCATTTTTACCGGCAACGTTTTTTATATTCACTCAGACCTTTATCCTGTAGCAGGATTTTATATGCAGGTTGTTCCGGACAGCATAGTTTTTGAGATAAATTATGAGAGGGAGATAAAACCTTCGGATTTTGTTCAAGAGGAATATGAGGTGACCTATGATCTTTCTCAGTTCGGTCTTAAGGTTAGGTCCTACAACGTGAATGTAAGAATCGATCAAGGCTATATCAGCAAATTTGTTTCTTACCAAATGGACGACCAAAAAACATATTTTAGCTTTCAACAGTGCGATAAATATGCTCACGCAAGAATATTCATTGACGACGACTCATATGTTGAGGTTATTAATTTTTACGGCAAAGAGGGGCTTTACACTCACGACCATTCATGGCACAGTATTTATTGGATAGCAGATGGATATGTTTTTTCTGTCGGAGGCGATGACAGAATAATTAACAAAAATGAGCTTATTGAGATAGCTGGATCTGTGCAAAAAGTAGAAAAGTAAAAAATATTAAAAAATGCGTCAGGTTTTTGGATTTTTCGAGTTAATATATGTGAAAGCATTCGGCAGGAAGTGAACTGCTGAAGGCTTCATTGAAAAGCTTTGGTATTTTTGGTCTTGCAAGAAAGGATTGAATGCGATTATGAAAAAAGTATTTTGCTGTATTGTAGCGCTGGTTTTGGCGGTCAGCATGGCTGTGAGCGTATTTTCGATTGATTTCGGATATGGTGTCATGCCTTATTATGAATACTTTGGCAATTACTATGTTGACCTGTATAAATTAAACGGCACAACAGTCGAATCTACTGTATTTTTTGAAGCGAATTCATATACATATCGACTGGTTGCCGACTGCTCGCTTCAGAAAAAGGGCTTTTTGGGTATCTGGTCGAATGTTGAAACATGGAACGTCACTGTATACAGCGGAAGCATAAATGATGTGAGAACATTTGCAGTAGATGAATCCGGCACATACCGCCTCAAGGTAGAATTAAAGGCTTATTATAAGCTCGAAAAGGAAGAAGCAACCTTCTATAGCAGAGAGGTATAATAAGGCTTTTAGCTCTATGAAATACATAGCGGTTTTAAATTTTGATTATTTCGTTGTGTAGATTAGTACACGTCTGTTTTGTTCTCTGCGATTTGCTCACCTCAATTCTCCAACTAATTATCAGCGCAGAGAACAAATTGAAGAAATTGACCTCGGCGGTTCCTCGGAGGACGTCGGGGTTGTTTCTTTGCTGCCTATTTATTATAGGCTCTATGTCAATAGTTGG
>DKWG01000022.1 GCA_002491605.1 Ruminococcus sp. UBA7158 | reverse complement strand
CAACTATTGACATAGAGCCTTAATATTAACGGATATTATATTTGATTAATCAATAGTTATCTTGAAAACAATCGGGTTTGCGCCCCAGCCGCCGCAGGTCTTAACAGCTAAGCCTTCCGACGTGCGAGTCCACTCAAGAGCCTTGTCACTTCCGAGAACCTCGATATTCTTTATAATGCCGTGGAATACAGGCTTAACAGCACTGTCGCCGATTGCAAATGACTTAATATTAAAGTCACTTACTCCTTCCGGGTTCAAAACGATAGCGTATACTGCATCATTTCCGACAGTGAATCTTATATCCTCAGAGGTATACGGCTTCGGTCCGAAATCTTTAAACTGTCCTTCTTCAATTTCTGTCGGACCTTCAGCGGACTCACGCCACAGCTTTGTGCCGTAAATTGCCTCACCGTTTACCTTCAGCCATGCGCCGATCTCACGGAGAATACGAGCGTCATCCTCAGGAATAGTTCCGTCTGCCCTTGGTCCTACGTTTAAAAGAAGTCTTCCGTTTTTGGAGACGATATCGCAAAGATCTCTGATTATCTGATTTGACGACTTATAAGAGTTGTTCTCAGTGTAGCACCAGGAGTTATGAGCAACAGCAGTATCAGTCTGCCAAACATACGGCTTAGCATCTGCAAACTGACCTCTTTCGATGTCAACAACCGCAGTTCCGAACTCAAAGGCGTCATGCTTATAATTAATGACAACCTGCTCGCCCCACTCCTCGGCACGGTTATAATAATAAGCTGCAAACTTTTTAAGATAAGGCTTAACAGCAGAGTGATGAATCCACCAGTCGAAATAAACAAGCTTCGGACGGTATCTGTCAACGATTTCGCAGCAGCGCTCAAGCCAATCCTCTAAGTATTCCGCTGTAGGCTCAGGCTTTGAGAACAGATCCTGATAACCCTGCTCAGGCATTGCAGGCCAGTAGAAATCGCCTCTCTTAAGTGGCTCTTTAATGTCAGACGGGAACTCCTTGCCGTGGCTCATAAAGAACCAATGCTCAACTCTGTGGCTTGAAGCACAATTCTTAATGCCGAGCTTGTTGAACTCAGTGCTCAGCTCGCCCAAAATATCACGCTTCGGACCCATTTCATATGCATTCCAATGTGAAAGGTCACTTCTGTACATCTGAAAGCCGTCGTGATGCTCTGCAACCGGTACTACATACTGTGCTCCTGCTTCCTTAAAGAGGCTTGCCCACTCGGCAGGATCGAACTTTTCCGCCTTGAACATCGGTATAAAATCCTTATATCCGAACTGCTCATGATTGCCGTATGTCTTAATGTGATGCTCGTATTCATTGCTTCCCTGAATGTACATACATCTCGGGTACCACTCGTTTCCGAAAGCAGGCACAGCATAAACGCCCCAGTGAATGAATATTCCGAACTTTGCGTCTTTGTACCATCTCGGCACTTCATACTGCTGTAATGACGCCCAATTGTCCTTATATTTGCCGTTTTTAATAACTTCATTGATTGTATCAATATATCTGTCCATCATTTTGCACTCCTCTGCAATATAATCAGGTCAACAAATCATGCCCTTGAGTGAATGATAACATACACATTTATATATATCAAGCCGTTATTAGAATTAATCAAACAAGTAATGAGAATATATCAATATCAAAAAATGACCGTCTATTAAGCACATTGACGGTCATTTAATATTTTTATATTTATGCTCTTGCGTTGATAATATATTATTACCGTTTACATCAAGGTCATCTGAACTGATACTCGTACAGACCTTTATATATTCCGTTGCGCTTAATCAGCTCTTCATGCGAGCCTTGCTCCTCAATTCCCCGATGAGTTATAACTACAATTTCATCGGCGTTTTTGATGGTAGAAAGCCTGTGCGCAACGACCAAAACGGTTCTTCCCCTTGAAAGCTCTTCAAGAGACGACTGTATTGCGACCTCTGTGGCGTTGTCAAGAGCACTTGTCGCCTCGTCCAAGATGAGTATAGCCGGGTTTTTTAAGAAAACTCTTGCTATGGATATGCGCTGCTTTTGACCGCCGGAAAGTGTCACTCCCCGCTCGCCGACGTTAGTGTCAAACCCGTTTTCCAAGCCCATGATAAAGTCGTAGATATTTGCCTTCTTAGCAGCCTCGGCGATTTCCTCGTCAGTAGCGTCAAGCTTGCCGTAGGCTATATTTTCTCTTACCGTTCCGTTGAACAAAAATACATCCTGCGAAACTATGCCTATATTCTGTCTTAAATCGTATGTAGTGACATCCTTTATGTCTACGCCGTCTATAGTGACCTCACCGCTGCTGATTTCATAGAATCTCGGAATTATATTGCATAGTGTTGTCTTTCCTCCGCCCGAAGGTCCGACAAGCGCCACCGTCTTACCGTATGGAATCTTAAGCGAAAGGTTTTCAATAACCTGCTTTGAATTGTGATTACCGTAAGAAAAGCTGACGTTTTTAAATTCTATTTCACCCTTTACATTGTCGAGCGAAACCGGTTTGTCGGGCTGAGGCTCGGCAGGAATATCGAGGATATCCATAAATCTCTTGATGCCTGTCATACCGTCCTGCATTTGCTCAAACATATTGACGAATTTACGTATCGGTGCTAAGAACAATGATATGTACAAAAGATATGCGGTAAACTCACCGACGTCTATTTTTCCGAAATAGAAAAAGCTTCCGCCTGCAACCAGAACGACAACATACAAGCTATCGGAGAAGAAGGTCATAGTGCTGTGGAATATAGCGAAAACCTTTAAAAATCTTCCCCTGATATCGGCAAAAAGCCTGTTTTCCTTGTCGAATTTCTCAAGCTCATGATTTTCAGCAGTATATGCCCTTGAAACCCTTACGCCTGATATGGCCGTTTCAATATTTGCATTAAGCTCGGCAATCTGCTCTCTTGACCGTCTGGAAGCGTTTTTCATCCTGACCCTCAGCATAGACGCAAAGAAAAGTATCAGCGGAACGAAGGCAAAAACAATAACCGTCAGTTCCCAACTTATCGGAAGCAATACAAAGAACGATCCGATGAACATTAACACTGTCAGGAAAAGATCCTCGGGTCCGTGATGGCAAAGCTCACTGATTTCGTTGAGGTCGCTAACCATTCTTGACATAAGCGAACCTGTTTTAGATTTATCAAAGAATGAGAAAGGGAGCTTTTGAAGGTGTTCAAAAAGGTCACGTCTCATATCTGCCTGCATCTTAAGTCCCACAATATGACCGTAATAGCTGACAAAGTATGACAAGGCATATTTAATAAGGTACACTAAAAGCAAAGCACCGCACCAGATGAGCATAAGCTTAATCTGCCTTTGAGGGACATATTCATTAATGATATTTTTTGTTATCATCGGATAAAACATATCGCACGCAGCTATAAGCACACACGCCAGCATATCTAAGGTAAACATAAGCCGATACGGCTTATAGTATCTTATAAATCTTTTCAGCATTTTCTGTTGCCCTCACTTTATTCTGATTCTCTGCCCGATTGTATGAAATCGTCGTTATACGGCGCTTAATGATGTCTATGCTGCTTTTTCGCTCCAACTATTGGTAAAAAAGCATTAAAGTAAAAATTCCGAACGCATTAGCGTTCGGAATTTTTTGGAGGTGTCACCCAGATTTGAACTGGGGATCAGGGAGTTGCAGTCCCACGCCTTACCACTTGGCTATGACACCGAAACATGGAGCGGATTACGAGGCTCGAA
>DKWG01000002.1:2698-8689 GCA_002491605.1 Ruminococcus sp. UBA7158 | reverse complement strand
CCTTGACGGCTTTTTCTTTTGGTCTGTCCGACAGGAATCGAACCTGCGCACACACGGTCGGAGCGTATTGCTCTATCCACTGAGCTACGGACAGGGATATAAGGCTGCCAACTGTTGTTTGACAGCCTTTTTGTTGTTTTTACAGCTTACATCATCTGAGCTTAGCTCCGGCAGGGACGTCATCCGGCAGGAAGACAACCTTTGCCGAATCGTCTGGCAGGTCGGCGCAGATGATCATGCCCTCGGAGACCTCTCCGCAGAGCTTGGCAGGCTTTAAGTTTGCTACGATTATAACCGTTTTGCCGATTAAATCCTCGGGCGCATACCACTTTGCAATGCCCGATACAACCTGACGCTTGCCGTTTCCGTCGTCTAAAATCAGCTTCAAAAGCTTATTTGAACGCTTTAGCTTTTCGCACTCCAAAACCTTTGCAGCTATAAGCTCAGTCTTGAAGAAGTCGTCTATTGATATCTGCTCAATTGGCTTCTCTTTTGCTTCCTCGGTCTCTTTTTCATGAGACTTTGCTTCTTCCAACGACTTTTTAACGGCTTCCATCTCGTCGTTAAGCTCCTTTAAGAGCTTTTCTGCGTCGATTCTTGCAAACAACGGGGAAGCTTCGCCGACCTTTGAGCCTGCGCAGTAGCCTCCGAAGGCTGTAAGCGTTTCAAGAGTGTTCATGTCTGTGCCGATTTGAGCTAAAATCTTTTCAGACGTTTCGGGCATAAACGGTGCTAAGAGCACGCCTATAAACCTAATCGTCTCGATAAGCTCGTACATTACCGTTACAAGGCGCTTTTTGCCCTCCTCGGTCTTGGCAAGTGCCCACGGCTCGGTTTCGTCTATATACTTGTTTGCCCTTCTTGCAAGGTTTAAAACGTCGGCGCAAGCGTCTGCAAGTCTGAAATTCTCCAGATGCTCGCTCATGCTCTTAACAGCCTCTAACGATTTTGCCTCAAGGTCGAGGTCTAAATCAGTCTTATCGGACGGTGCGTCAACATATCCGCCGAAATACTTGTTGACCATTGCAACTGTACGGTTGACAAGGTTTCCTATCGTATTTGCAAGGTCGGTGTTGTATCTGTCGATAACGGTTTCATAGGAAATAGAACCGTCGCCTGCAAACGGCATCTCGCTGAGCATATAGTATCTTGTTGCGTCAACGCCGAATCTTTTAATGAGGTCGTCGGCATAGATGATGTTGCCCTTGGATTTAGACATCTTGTCCGTGCCGAATAAGAGCCACGGGTGAGCGAAAATGCGCTTCGGAAGTGTTATTCCCAACGCCATCAGCTCGACTATCCAGTATATTGAATGGAATCTTAAGATATCCTTGCCGATGATGTGGTCGCAGTGCTGCCAGTAATGCTTATACATATCGCTCGGGTTGTCGATGTCGTAGCCGAGACCCGAAATGTAGTTTGAAAGAGCGTCAATCCAGACGTATATAACGTGCTTGGGGTCGAAGTCGACCGGTATTCCCCATTTAAATGAAGAACGGGTTACACACAGGTCCTGAAGCCCGGGCTTTATGAAGTTGTTGACCATTTCCTTCTTGCGGGACTCCGGCTGGATAAAGTCGGGATTCTGCTCGAAAAATTCTTCAAGCTGCTTTTGATACTTTGAAAGCCTTAAGAAATAAGCTTCCTCCTTGGTCTTTTTGACCTCACGTCCGCAGTCGGGGCATTTGCCGTCGACTAACTGAGTTTGAGTGAAAAAGCTTTCGCAGGGAACGCAGTACCAGCCCTCGTATTCGCTCTTATAGATATCGCCCTGGTCGTAGAGCTTTTTGAATATCTTCTGAACGCACCTTTCGTGGTCCTCGTCGGTGGTTCTTATGAATCTTGAGTAGGATACATTGAGCATATCGCAGGTGCGCTGAACCTCTTTTGCAACGGCGTCGACGTGCTGCTTGGGGGTTATTTTTGCGGCATTGGCAAGCTCTTCTATCTTCTGACCGTGCTCGTCGGTTCCTGTAAGGAAGAATACATCGTAGCCCTGCATTCGCCTAAACCTCGCTAATGCGTCTGCGCAGACGACATCATAGGTGTTGCCGATATGAGGCTTCTTTGAAGCGTAGGCAATCGCCGTCGTAATCAGGTATGGCTTTTTGTCCATTTTAATCTTCCTTTCATTGTTTTTTTGTGATAAAATCACTCTTAACATTATATAGCATTTATATTTTTTGTCAAGTGGTGAGACCGTCCGTCGGCGATGTGCGTATCCAATAAAGCCAAAAGAGCGACAGAAAAACTCCCATCGCTCTTTTTATTGTTTTGTCTCAGTATTTAAAACGTCATTCCTCTATTAGTCTTGTATTCCTGAAATACAGTGAAACGCACCATATTGCGCAGGCTGCAACAACTATATAAATGATTCTGGAGATAATAGCGGCAGAGCCTCCGAAGAGGTATGCAACGAGGTCGAATTTAAAGATTCCGACAAGTCCCCAGTTTATTCCTCCTACTATCAAGAGAAACAGTGCTATTCTATCGAGTACCTTAATAATTATCACTCCTTAAAAGAATCTCCCGACATTTTGTCGGCACAGGATTAGTCTTGCACATTTCATGCGATAATATTCACTCGTGATAAAATAATCTTGCCGTAAACGCTTTGCGGATTCGGTAAAACCTTTAAAATTTTAATATGTGCATTTCCGCGTTTTAATATTCATATTAATTTTCAGCGAATGACAAAAAGCAGTAGACAAACCGCTTGATTTGATGTATAATCCTATGTGAATATTCTTATAGCAAAGGGGATAAATCTATGAAATTCGGATATTTCGACGACAAAAACAAAGAATATGTTATAACCAATCCAAAAACTCCATACCCGTGGATTAACTATCTCGGAAACAAAAATTATTTTGCTTTGATTTCCAATACAGCCGGCGGATATTCCTTCTACCGTGACGCAAGACTCAGAAGAATAACTCGTTATCGCTATAATAATGTGCCCGTCGATATGGGCGGAAGATACTATTATATAAATGACGGCGAGGGAGCCTTCAGCCCGTCATGGATGCCGTGCAAGGAACCGCTTGACAGCTATTCTTGCCGTCACGGAATGGGATATACGGTTATCACAGGTGAAAAAAGAGGAATCCTGAGCGAGATAACCTATTTTGTTCCGCTCGACTTCAACGGTGAGCTTCATAAGCTTCGCTTGAAGAATACATCAAATGTAGGCAAAAGCTTTAAGCTCTATTCGTTTATAGAATGGTGCCTTTGGGACGCCAACGACGACTCCATCAACTTCCAGCGCAATTTCAACATCGGCGAGGTTGAAATCGAAGGCTCGACAATCTATCATAAGACAGAATACCGTGAGCGCAGGGATCACTATGCGTTTTATCACGTAAATTCGCCTATTTCAGGCTTCGATACAGACCGTGAGAGCTTCTTAGGTCTTTACAACGGCTTTGACAAGCCCGACGCAGTGCTTGAGAATAAGTCACGCAATTCCGTTGCAGACGGATGGAGCCCCATAGCTTCTCACTGCATTGAAGTGTCACTTGCTCCCAGCGAAGAAAAAGAGCTTGTGTTTATCCTTGGATACGCTGAAAACCCTGTTGACAAAAAGTTCAATTCAGACGGCAGCCTGAACAAGGAAAAGGCGCATAAAATGATAGCTCAGTTCGACACGGCTGAAAAAGCCGACAGGGCATTAGCTGAGCTTAAGGAATACTGGGACGCTTTGCTGTCGAAATACAGCGTTGCATCTCCTGATGAAAAGCTTGACCGCATGGTCAACATCTGGAATCAGTATCAGTGCATGGTAACCTTTAATATGTCCCGCTCGGCTTCATATTTTGAAAGCGGAATAGGCAGGGGAATGGGCTTCAGAGATTCAAATCAGGATCTTTTGGGCTTTGTTCACCAGATTCCCGAGCGTGCAAGAGAAAGAATATTTGACCTTGCTTCAACTCAGATGCCTGACGGTACCTGCTACCATCAGTATCAGCCGCTCACCAAAAAGGGCAACGGCGAGGTCGGCGGCAACTTCTCAGACGACCCGCTTTGGATGATTTTGTCCACCGCTCAGTATATAAAGGAAACAGGCGACTGGTCTATTTTAGACGAGATGACTCCGTATGACAACAACCCCGAGCTTGCTCAGCCGCTCATTCATCACCTTAAAATGAGCTTTAAGAGAGTTGCAAATACTATAGGACCTCACAATCTTCCGCTTATTCAGCGTGCCGACTGGAACGACTGCTTAAATCTCAACTGCTTCTCAACAGAGTCGGGCGAAAGCTTCCAGACAACAACGTCTAAGGACGGCAAGGTTGCCGAGTCGGTATTCGTGGCTTGTCTGTTTACCTTTGTTGTTCCTGAGTATATTGAGATTTGCAAGCGTCTCGGTCTTGACGAGGACGCAGAGGAGGCCGCAATCGCAGTCGAGAAAATGTCAAATGCCGTTATGGAAAGCGGCTGGGACGGCGAATGGTTCTTAAGAGCTTACGACGATTTCGGCAAAAAGATAGGCTCCAACGAGTGCGAGGAGGGCAAAATCTTCATCGAGCCGCAGGGCTTTGCAGTACTGTCCGGCTTGGGCAGCAACTCAGGCAAGGATTTAAGAGCGCTTGAGAGCGTTAAGAAGTACTTAGACTGCAAGCACGGACTTGTCCTGAATAATCCTGCATACACAAGATACTATGTTGAATACGGCGAAATTTCAACCTACCCGGGCGGCTATAAGGAAAACGCAGGTATATTCTGCCACAACAACGCATGGATAATCTGCGCAGAGGCATTTGTCGGTCACGGCGACAGGGCGTTTGAATACTATTCAAAGATTGCTCCGAGCTACAATGAGGACATTTCCGAGATTCACAGAACCGAGCCGTATGTCTATGCTCAGATGATAGCAGGAAAGGACGCAAGCCGCTTCGGCGAAGCTAAAAACAGCTGGCTCACAGGTACTGCCGCATGGAACTTCGTTGCCGTATCTCAGTATATCTTAGGAATAAAGCCCGATTACGACGGCTTGAGGATAGACCCCAGCATTCCTTCTGATTGGGACGGCTATAAGGCGTCAAGAGAGTTTAGGGGAGTAAGGTATAATATAACCGTTAAGAACCCTGAGCATATTTCACACGGCGTTAAGTCGATTGTGCTGGACGGCGTTAAGCTGGCAAGCAATGTCTTGCCGATGTTCGACGCAGGCACTCAGCATGAGGTTGAGGTTGTTTTGGGCGAGTAGCTTTAATCGATAATTGCCGCAGTGTTATTCCGTGCTGACGGATGAAACGACGAATGCTTATATGCTTTGCTTGTAAGCGGATTAGCGGTTATATTGTATGTCAAAGCTCAGCATTAAGACATGCGGAATCGGAATTTGTGCAATAAAAATCAGGAGAGTATTTTTGCTCTCCTGATTTTTTATATTCATTATGGCTTTATGAGCAGACTTGGAATTAAAATGGTATATGATTTGTGTTTTTAATGTGTGTAATAAATTAGCAGTGATTTAGCTACAGAGTCTGTTAATCCACTTGTTGATATAGCGATTCCATAACCTACTAATGTAAGTGAAAAAGACAAATTACCGAACAACAATGTATGAACATACTCAGCATTAATTGAAGTAATATCAGCAAGCTCATATTCGGATTTTAAATATGTTGGATTATGTGCCGGAAGCAATGAAAACGATGCAAACCCTTTATGCTGCAATGCCCCTAACACTTCGCCCATGATATATTCACTATATGCTAACCTGGCATAATAACCCAATCCGCCTTGATTTAATGCGGTAGGCGAGTTGAGTATTTGGGTTTCTATCCAGTCTCCATTGTTGCTTACCGTTCTTTTGTAATCACGTGCGATGAAAGAGTTTGGCATGTAAGTAAAAAGGCTCGGATCCCAGTTGACAGAAATGCCATCGTCATATGTAAAGAACGGATGACCGCTTTCCCAGATATAATTGATATAAATATGGGATGTCCAGCTCCTAAGGTTGTTAAAAATGGAGATGGAAGTAAG
>DKWG01000002.1:1810-2430 GCA_002491605.1 Ruminococcus sp. UBA7158 | reverse complement strand
CCAGATATAATTGATATAAATATGAACAGCACTGAGTTTATAATTTCCGACAGTTGTATCAGGAGTAAAACTTACAGCTCTGCTGATTGTAAGAGTCATCTCATCTTCCGGGATAATGCCTAATTGCGAAATATCTCCTTCCGGAGAGCTTTCGGACATTGAAACAGTTTCCGTACCTAAAAACAGAACCTGTTTTCCGTAAAGTGAATGGTAAATATCATTAATAGCAGATTCCTCTTGACTCTCTAAAAAATCATACGGGAAACCATTATCGGCTAAATACCGAATTTTTTCCTCAAGCGTTATACCGGCTGAGAAAGCTGTGACCGTAGTTGTTAGAATTAGAACGAACGCGATGCAGATTGATAAGATTCTTTTCATTCATTATGCCCCCTATATAAAGCTTTTGTAAATCCCATAATTCCAAGCACTACTCCAATAAGCCATAACCAACCACAGGACTGATTATTTGTGAATATAATACCAAGTAACATCATATAAAATTCGATATTATCATTAGAACGCATATAATTGATTTCCTCCTTTGTAAAAGAATTAATGTAATTTATTATAAAATATATGGTGAAATTTATCAATTGATAATATATAGAATATAATTA
>DKWG01000002.1:0-1530 GCA_002491605.1 Ruminococcus sp. UBA7158 | reverse complement strand
ATAGATATTACTTATTCCTTGTTCACATTAACCAACGGCGATAAATCTACCGATTGTAATCGGTTTGTAACTATTTGCCTGCGAATGTTGAAAACTTTTTCGTTTTCAACATTACAAACCGCAAAACAGCGTAGTTCTCAACACTTTCAACAAAGTTTTCAACGCTTTTTGCGCAAATACAGTCGGTAAATGCAGCATACGGATAAGCAGTGATTGATATATGACAATATCATATATGAAAAATTCTAACGATTTGATATACCTATTCTAAGCATTTTAAAAATGTCATTGTATAAGATTTTGATGTATGCTATAATTTTAATATAATGCTTTCCGCAAATAGGTACCGAAAACGGTGTTGTGCTGCAATATTTTGGGTTAGTGCTATGCGGAATTAATTATATTTATGTGCCGATATCGATATTGCGGCGAGGCGCATTTATTGGTACAATCATATTGGGCTGCTGTAAAGAAAGCAGCCGTTGTGAATCGTCTTTGAACTATATTTTATACAGGAGGATTTGCTATGAAGTTTAATGCACGAATAGTTTCAGCCATACTTGCCATGATTATGGCTCTGAGCTTGTTCACGTCCTGCGGTGAGCCGGCTAAGTCTGATGTTAAGACGGATGACGAGTCCGAGGTTGAAGTAATCAAGGAGCCTAAGAATCCGATAACAGTTACAGCCGCCTCATCATCAAAGGCAAGCTATAAGGATTCAAAGCTATACGCTTTAGAGGAGCTGACAACATACTCGCCCGACGGCAATATTAAAGCCATGTTCTGGCAGGATGAAAACAAGGGCGTTTACTACAGCGTGTCATCAGGCAAAGAGGAGGTTATAATTCCTTCAAAGCTCGGAATGCTTCTTTCGACCTGCGACTTTTCAACAGGCATAGAAGAAATAACTTCATATGACCGTCCGGATGAAATAAACGACAAGTATGACACTGCGCTTACAATATCGCTCAGCGACGTCAACTGCGTCGACCACTGCATGGAGCGTGAGATAACCCTTAAAAAGGGCGACGCAAGCTTAAAGCTTATGGTAAGAGTTTATGACGACGGCTTTGCCTATCGCTATCAGGACGTCACCACCGGCAAAGACGGCAAGGTATTCGTAACAAGCGAGCTCTCAGAAATTAATCTGCCCAAGGACACTGTAACCTTTGCAGGCGGCTACAGTGCAACATATGAGTTCGACTACATAGAGAGAAAGTATTCCGAGCTTGAATCACACAACGGTGTATTCAACACACCCTTAACTGCTTACACAGGCAAGAGATGGATGCTTTTCTCCGAGTCGGACGTTTACGCAAATGATATAAGCTACGGCAAGAGCCTTCTTGAAACGAAATCGGGCAGCGCTTCACTCTTGTGGCGCTTCGGCTTCGACCGTGACCCGGCACAGGAGGTCACCGATGAGCTTGCAAGCCCCAGTCACTTGAGAATAACCGAGGTCAGAACTATAAACGGCTTTACAACACCATGGCGTGTCGCCATCATTGCCGATGACGTAAACGAGCTTTT
>DKWG01000008.1:7324-116877 GCA_002491605.1 Ruminococcus sp. UBA7158 | reverse complement strand
AGGCTTACCTCGTTCTTACAATGCCTGCTGACGAAGAGCCCGACATCAATGTTAACGAGCCTGTTGAGCCCGGTGATGTTACCACTGAGCCTGATGAGCCCACCATCGATGTAAACGAGCCTGACGAGCCTAAGGAAGAGAACCCTCCGATGGGCATCGCTCTCGCAGTTCTTCCTATGGTTTTGGCTGCAGCTGCAGTTGCAACTTCTAAGAAGAGATAATTTCCTCCTAACTTAAGAAGGATAATTCAAAACTCGCCCCGATGCAGACGGGGCGAGTTTTTACCACTCTGAAACAGGGTGGTATTTTTATGCCCTATAGCAGCTCGCAATGAAAACGCTCAGCTGCTTATGCTGACAATATAAGCGTAGAAGGTAGTCTGATCGAACAGTAAGAATCAAATGATTTTTGATTTGTCGGCAAGTGCCATTTTATCGGATGATAACATTTTCTGCATTAAAGCAAGGACTCAGAGCTGTAGACCCATGCTACGAACGCCGTTCGGATGAAAATATTCTTGACAAATCGTGTATGCTTTAATCAAATACACACGTTGTTATCACATTTGTTCACACCGCATATATAACCATTGTAGATTATTTATAAAAAACGGACGGAAAAAAGCACATTTCTTTGTCATATATATTGACAGCGGTTAATCAGTCTGATATAATAAATAAGCTAATAAGAAACGAGCACTTATGTTGAGTGCTTATTTTCTGGAAATACTCAGTAAATATTAGAAATGAAGCAAATATCTTTTGAAGACTCCGTTTTGTACAAAATGTCTTGAAAAGTGTTTGCTTATCGGTGTTTATGGGGGATATAAGTACTAAATTGTGCATATTGCACAATGCGCCTGTATGGATTCTCACATTCACAACAAATTAAAAGTGGTATTTTGATCAGCCTTAGAAGCTATTGAGCGGCATTTAAATTTCACAGTCATTGATTTTGTGCGGAAAATGTGACTGAATTAAGGCGGTCGGGATATCATTTTATAGAACTAAGCTCATTAGCTGAGCTTTGCGGAGGGACTATGGAGACAATAATTGCAACCCACGGTCTTTGCCGAGATTTCCAAATCGGAGACGGAAGCGTTGTTCACGCCCTGCGCGACATTAATATAACCGTCAATGAGGGTGGACTTACTATCTTGAAGGGTAGGTCCGGTTCCGGTAAAACAACGCTTTTAAACCTTTTGGGTGCGCTCGACAGACCAACAGCCGGAGAAGTTTTCTTTGACGGCGCGGACATCACTAAGCTTTCAGATTTAAAGCGTGACGAGCTTAGAAGGTACAAGATGGCCTTCGTTTTCCAGTCGGTAGCGCTGATGTCGTCAATGACAGCATATGAAAATGTCGATTTCGGCTTGAGGCTTTCAAAATTCCCGTTTGATCAGAGGGAAGAAAGAGTTAAGAAATGCCTTGAGGATGTAGGCTTGGGAAAGAGAATGTTCCATAGACCCGGCGAGCTTTCAGGCGGTGAGCAGCAAAGAGTTGCAATAGCAAGAGCATTAGCTCACGAGCCGAGGATAATCTTTGCCGACGAGCCGACAGCTGAGCTTGACTCAGCAACGAGCCATCACATTGTCGAGCTGTTTAAGCGCTTGGTTATCGATGAGAAGATGACAATAGTCATGACAACTCACGACCCCAGCTTGCTCGAAATTGCTGATAGGGTATATACCTTAGAGGACGGTGAGATTATTGAATAAGAAGAAAAAGGCGAAGCTTGAACATGAAAAGGAAATAATCGTCGCCGGCGCTGAGGAATCCGAATACGCCATAGAGTGCGAAAACCTTGTAAAGATTTATAAAACTGATCAAATAGAGGTTGTCGCTCTTCAGGGTCTTGACCTGAAGATAAAAAAGGGTGAGCTTGTTGCAATAGTAGGCTCATCCGGCTCAGGTAAGTCGACACTTTTGAATATGCTCGGCGGACTTGATAAGCCGTCAGCAGGCTCACTCACGGTAAACGGACGAAATCTGTTGAAGTTCACCGAAGAGGACTATATGCTTTATAAGCGAAATATGGTCGGATTCGTTTGGCAGAATAACGCAAGAAACCTTGTCCCTTATCTTACTGCGGTTCAAAACGTTGAGCTGCCGATGCTTTTACAGGGACAGAAGGAACGGCGTGCAAGAGCCTTGGAGCTGTTGGAGTCCGTCGGACTGTCACACAGAATTAATTCACGTCTTGACCAGATGTCAGGAGGCGAGCAGCAAAGAGTTGCAATTGCAATATCTCTGGCAAATAATCCGAGTATTCTTCTGGCAGACGAGCCGACAGGTTCAGTCGACACTAAGACGTCAGACCAGCTATTAGGCGTTTTTAAAGACTTAAATCAGAAAAAGGGAATAACGATTGTTATCGTCACTCATGACTTGCGTTTGGCTAAGAAAATCGACAGAGTTATCGCAATAAGAGACGGAAGAACATCGAGTGAAATTATAAAGAAGTCTCATCAGGATATTCTGAGGGAATCCAAGGGCTTAGGCGAGGAGTACAACACTGAAACGCCCATTGAGGAAGAGGAGTTTATTTCCGAGGAGCTTGTCGTTCTTGACAGAACGGGAAGACTTCAGCTTCCGAAGGACTACATGGAGAACTTAGGAATCAAGGGCGGAGACAGGGTTAAAGCAGAGCTTGACCAAGACGCCGGCAGGATTTATATCCAAAAAGCCGAATAAACATCTTTATTTACCTCAAAGGAAAAATATATCGCAAATAAATTCGAAGAAAGGTGGATATCACAGTGAAAAACAAACTGTTCAGGCGCATAACCGCATTTGTCTTGGCTTTAGTGATGGTTATGCCGACTTTGACTGCTGTCTATGCGCAGGATAATTCAGCTGAGCCGGACACGAAGGCAGAGCAGAGCACTCAGACAGTCAAGGAAACCTCTGCTCAGATACTTGATGAGCAAAACAGAGCAAGCACCTACAGTACATTCTTTGATAAGCATATTAACGATCCCAGACCCGACGCTGAGGTTACAGTCAAGGGAACCGATTATTCATTTGCCAGCGAAGAAACAGGTGCGTACACCGGCACAATCGACGGCGTTGAAGCTTTGGTATGGCCCAATCCCAACGGCTACGTTGAGTTCCCGATTACAGTTGACGAAGAGGGAATATACAATGTAGAAATTGAATACTACGCACTTGCCAGTCCGGCAAACGACGTAGAGCTTTCCTTCCTCATCGACGGGGAAAGCCCATATGCAACGGCAAGCAGAATCGTATTGCCCAAGATGTGGGTTGACGCAGAGAAGGCATATCAGGTAGACGAAAACGGCGTTAGGTCATTTAAAGAGGACTCAAGAGGAAACCAGATAAGACCCTCCCTTACCGAGTACCTTACATGGCAGAAAATCGCGTTCAGAGATACCGACGGATTGTTCAACGATCCGCTGCGTTTCTACTTCACAAAGGGCGAGCATACTTTAAGAATCAAGTCTGAAAAGGCAAGATTCGCAATTGCAGGCTTAAGGCTCTACAATGAAAAGGAAGCTCCGTCAATTAAGGACGCCGATAATGTCACAACCGACTCAACTAAGGCGTCTTCAACAAGCGGAATCGATATCAAGCTTGAAGGCGAAGCTGCCGATTTCAAGTCAGATATAACACTCTACGCAACATATGACCGTTCAACCTATATAACCTCTCCTTCAGACGCCACCAAGATGCTTTACAACACCATCGGTCAGGCAAACTGGAAGGACTCAGGTCAAAAGATTACATGGAAGTTCAATGTCGACAAGGCAGGCTGGGTAAAGATCGGTATAAGAGCTAAGCAGAATCAGATGAGAGGTCTTTACTCCAACAGACGTCTTTACATCGACGGAGTAGTACCCTGCGCAGATGCAGAGGCTGTAAAGTTCTTCTACTCTGAAACATGGCAGTGTGTTACACCTACTGATGCTGACGGAAACATCATTTACTTCTATCTTGACGAAGGCGAGCATGAGCTTGCTCTCGAGGCTGTACCGGGTGAAATCGGCGATATCATGCGCCGCTTGGACGATATCGTTTACTACCTCAACAGCTACTACAGACAGATTCTTCAGATAACCTCTCCCACCCCCGACGAGTACAATACATATATGATTCATCGTCAGATTCCTTCTATCCTTCCTGACTACGCTGTTTATGCAGAGGAGCTCAGACAGATAAAATCTGAAATTGAAGTTTTGTCGGGAACAAAGGGTACAGAAGCCGTTTCGCTTGAAACCATGGCTAAGCTTTTGGATAAGTGTATCGACAAGCCTGACGACATCCCTGCAATGCTCGGTCAGCTCAAGGACGATATCACATCACTTTCACAGTGGATGACAGACTACAGAAGCCAGTACCTTGAAATAGACATTATCGAATTAATGTCTGCTGAAAAGGAATTCTCTACAGTCAAGGAAAGCTTCCTTAAGAGACTCAAGTTCAGCATAAGCTCCTTCATCGGCTCATTCTTTGAGGACTACGACATATTGTCCGATAAGAACGATGAAGCGCTCAACGTTTGGGTATCACTCGGACGTGACCAGGCTCAGATAGTTAAGGAGCTCGTTGACTCCTACTTCGTTGAAGAAACCGGAATCCCGATATCAGTAAACCTGGTACAGGGCGGTATTCTTGAAGCAACACTTGCAGGAAAGGGACCTGACGTTGCGCTGTTCATCGGCGGCGACTTCCCGATTCAGCTTGCTGCCCGTGACTGCTTGGTAGACCTTTCTCAGTTTGACGACTATGATGAAGTAACCAAGCGCTTTGCAGCCAACATCATGACGCTTTACACATACCGTGACGGCGTTTATGGTCTCCCGATTTCACAGGGCTTCCCGATGATGTTCTACCGCACCGACGTTTTGAATTCCTTCGGATTTGAAAATCCTCCCGAGACTTGGGATGAATTAGTCGGTATGCTTCCGACACTTCAGAGAAGCTACATGGGCGTTGGTCTTTCCTTTGACGTATTCGGTTCATTCATCGTTCAAAGAGGACTCAACTACTACAACGAAACAAAGACCGCAACAATATTCGACAATCCTTTGGCTGTAGACGCATTTGAAATCTGGACAAAGTTCTTCACAACCTACAGCTTCCAGCAGTCATTCGACGCATTCTCAAGATTCCGTACCGGTGAATATCCGATAATTGTAACCGGATACACCTTCTATAACCAGCTGTACATGGCAGCACCCGAAATCAGAGGACTTTGGGACTTCGATCTCGTACCCGGCTATGTCAGAGAGGACGGAAAGGTCGACCACTCTGTAACCTCAGGTTCAGCAGGCGGAATCATCTTCTCCAAGCTTAATGAAAAGCAAAGAGCAGACGCTTGGGAACTCATCAAGTGGTTCACATCGACTGAAATACAGTCTGAATACGGACGTTCAATTGAAGCTTTGTTAGGTCCTCTGGGACGTTTTGACACTGCGAACAAGGAAGCACTCAAGCAGCTCGCATGGTCACAGTCTGAGCTTGATTTGATACTTCAGCAGATGGATTACACAGTCGAAATCGATATCATTCCTGCAACCTACATTGTAGGACGTAACATTACCAACGCTTTCAGAGATACCGTCAACCTCAACAAGAACCCGAGAGATACACTTCTTTGGTACAACAAAGATATAAACGACGAAATCATAAGAAAGTATGAGGAACTGGGCATTGAAATCCCGGTCGAGAATAATTAAGAAGGGGGAGGAAGACTTATGGCAAAAAAGGAGAAAACGGTTGTAAAGCCGATTAACACAACGTCAAAAAGAGCCTATACATGGCATCTTATGAAGCGCAACAAAGCCTGCTATATAATGATGCTTCCGTTCTTTGCACTGTTTACAATCTTTACAATAGTACCGGTTGTCATGTCCTTCCCGCTCGGTTTGACAAGCTTCAACCTTGTTCAATTCCCGAGATACATAGGACTTCAGAACTTCTACTCACTGTTTGTAAACGACGACATATTCCTGATAGCAATCAGAAATACACTGATATTCGCTATTTTCACAGGACCGTTCTCATATGTTTTGAGCTTTATCCTTGCATGGCTCATTAACGAGATGAACCCGTTCTTAAAGGTATTCTTCACATTCGTATTCTACGCTCCGTCAATGACTCCTTCTGCCTTTGTTATCTGGCAGCTGGTATTCTCGGGAGACGCTTACGGATACCTCAACTCAGTATTGATGGATTTGGGAATTATCAATACGGCGAAGCAGTGGCTGACGGATACGACGTACATGATGACGGTCGTTGTCATAGTTCAGCTGTGGACATCAATGGGTGCCGGATTCTTGGCACTTCGTGCAGGCTTCCAGAATATCGATACCTCGCTTTATGAAGCAGGTGCTATCGAGGGTATTCAGAACAGATTCCAGGAGTTGTTTACAATCACAATCCCTGCAATGGGACCGTCACTTTTGTTCGCAGCCGTTTTGGCAATATCAGGCGCCTTCACAGTCGGCGGCGTCGGAGCATCACTTTGCGGACTTCCTTCGACAAACTACGCAGTTCATACGATAATGAACCACGCACAGGACTACGGTTCGATACGTTATGAGATGGGTTACGCCTCGGCAATTTGTATGGTTCTCTTTGCGGCGATGCTCATCACTAACCACATTATCCGTAAGGCTCTGAGCAAATTTACAGATTAAAGGAGGGGAGTATAAATGGCATCTGACAAAAGACTGACCGCTGCTCAGCAGGAAGCTATTCAGGCGAAGAAGCTGAAGAAGCTGAGAAGAAAAAAGGTCGACATCGACACTGTTCATGTTAAGAAGTCAAAGGGCAAGCACATCAACGGTTCTTTAGGCGGAGATATTGCAATCTTTATACTTCTTGCACTGCTGGGAATATTCATGATTTTCCCGCTCTACTATTCAATCATTCAGTCCTTCAAGCCTATAAGTGAGCTGTTCGTATTCCCGCCTAAGCTCTACGTTATATCGCCTACGGCAGATAACTTCTCGAACCTGTTCAAGGTAGCAGGTAACCTTTGGGTACCGTTCTCAAGATACGTCTTTAACTCGGTATTCATCACAATAGTAATAACAATACTTCACGTTTTTGTTTGCTGCTGCTGTGCTTTCTGCTTGTCGAAGTGCCGCTTCCCCGGATACGGCTTCTTCAACCAGCTGATTGTAACATCACTCTTGTTCACATCGACAGCTACATGGATCATGCAGTTCGTAGTTATGGCAAAGATGGGCATGATCAATACCTACTGGGCACTGATACTTCCCAGCGTAGCGACTCCTATGGGACTTTACCTGATGCGTCAGAGTATGTCGACAATTAACGACTCAATCATTGACGCTGCCAAGGTTGACGGCGCAGGAGTATTTCGCACCTGCTGGCAGGTAGTTATCCCCAACCAGAAGCCTGCAATTGCAACCCTTATAATCTTCGTATTCCAGGGTGCATGGAACGTTCAGGGCGGCGCGCTGGTTTACCAGGAGGACTTGAAAACACTTCCTACCATCATGTCGCAGATAGCAGCTTCGGGTATTGCTCGTCAGGGTATCATCTACGCTTCTGCCGTAGTACTTATGATTCCTCCGCTCGTCATCTTCCTTATTGCCCAGAGTAACGTTATGGAGACCATGGCTAACTCAGGTATGAAGGACTGATAAATAACCAATATGATTGATTATAGAAAAGGAAAAGGTGATAAGCGTGACGAGAATTAACATCAAAAAGACGCTTTGCGTGCTTCTCGCATTCTTAATGACTTGTTCGCTTATGGCGACAACAGTGTTTGCAGAAGACCCGTGCACGTCGTACAGCTACAACGCTTGGGGAAAAGCAGTTCCCTCGCAGAACGGTTATCTTGTCAAGGACACTATAACCGGAAAAGATATGGGTCTTGACCAATTGTCCGACCCGGAAAGCCCACTGTTTGTGAGCGAAAAAGAACCCAATGCCTTAAATGATGCAAAGGATTTCTTCCTTTCATCTAAGAATGAGTTCTATATTGTAGACACCGGCAACAACAGAATTTTGAAGACCGACGTCAACTTTAATCTCTTAGCTTGCTATAAGACCTTCACGGGCAGTAAGCTCACAGAGGAGGTAGTAGACGAGACCGGTGCAACCGTAACCCGCGAGGTTACCGACCTCAAGGCTCCCTACGGTATTTATGTCGACAATGACGACATAATGTACATTGCTGACAGAGACAACCAGAGAGTTGTTAAGTGCAATCAGAACGGCGAGGTCATTACCGAATACACAAGACCTGACACCGAGCTTTACAACTCACAGTCGTTTTACTGCACAAAGGTCATCGTAGACGCCGCTAAGAACGTCTATGTAATCTGCCCGGCTGTCAACAAGGGCGCTATAATGTTCTCACCCTCCGGCACCTTCGTCGGATACTACGGTGCTAACAGAGTTGAAGTTACAGCCGAGGTTATAAAGAACAAGATTTGGAGAAAATTCGCCTCCGAATCGCAAAGAGCAACACTTGTTAACGCAACACCTGTTGAGTATGCAAACTTTGATATCGACAGCGAAGGCTTCATCTTCACCGTAACCGAAGTTGCAAACGTCTCAACAGACGCAGTTAAGAAGCTCAACCCTGCAGGTAACAACATTCTTGAGCTTACAACAAATGCCGCTGACCTTAAGTTCGGCGATCAGGAGACAGTTACTTACTCAGGAACTACATATCAGACACGTCTTACCGATATAACAATCGGTGACAACGGATTGATTAACATTCTTGACTACACCTCAGGACGTATATTCCAGTACGACAGAGACTGCAACCTGCTGTTCACCTTCGGATGCGACCAGGAAGCTCAGAAGTCAGGCTTTGACAACCCCAATGCTATAGAGTGCTTGGGAAATCTCATCTACGTTTTGGACGGACGTAATAACGACGTAACAGTATTTGAGGAAACACTCTTCGGCGCATATGTTCATGAAGCAGTTGAGCTCTTCAACAGAGGTCTTTACGAAGAAGCCTTGGAGTACTGGCGTGAGGTTGCAAAGCGCGACGGCAACTACAATATGGCATACGTTGCTATAGGCAGAGCGCTTTTGAATCAGGACAATTATGACGAAGCTCTTGAATACTTCAAGATTGCCTTCGACGATGAGGATTACAACAGAGCATTTGAAGCAAGACGTAAAGAGATGCTCCGTGATAACTTTACACTCATAACATTCTTAATACTCATATTGGTAGTAATAATGATTGTTATCGGATACCTCAAGAAGAAGGGTAAGATACCGCAGAAGCTCATAAGAACCTTCTTCAAATGGCTCGGCACAAAGCTTAAGCCGCTTGCAGACAAAGTAATAACGGCAGCGAAGGGAGGAAAGAAGAAATGATTTATGATATGACGCCTCTTCAGTGGCTTTCACACGTTATTTTCCACCCGTTTGAAGGCTACGAGGATATGCGCTGGAAGAAGCAAGGCTCTATTAAAATATCCATGGTCATAGTATTCTTCCTGTTCGTAGCTCAGGTATTCAAGGCAAGATTCGGTGGATTTGCATTCAATATGAGAGCCTATTCGGATATATTCAATGTTGTTCCGATTTTGGTACAGAGCGTTGTCTACTATCTTACATGGGTTGTCGCTAACTGGTCCTTCTGCACACTTTTAGACGGCGAAGGAAACATGAAGAGAATTGCAATCTACTCAGCATACGCACTCGTTCCCTATATTATAGGAAGCATACTTTCAACAGCAGTTTCCTACTTCATCACTCTTGATGAAACAATATGGATGACAGCACTGTCACAAATCGGTCTTTGGTGGTCGGTAGTGCTCATGATATCAGGAATGAAGGCGTGTCATCAGTATTCATTCACAAAAACAATAGCCTGCATGGTGCTGACAGTTATCGGTATGCTTCTTATGCTCTGCTTACTGGTACTCATCATGTCACTGTTCCAGCAGGTATGGCTCTTCTTCTTCACTATCTATACTGAAATCATGTATAGAGTGAGAAGCTGATGGGCAGAAAGTGAGTATAATATGAAGAATAAATTTCTCAGATTAATCGCTTGTCTGCTCGCCGCAGCGATGCTCGCCTCAACAGCAGCTCTTTCGGTAGCTGCGGATGAGAACGCTTCTGATCCCGCAGTTGTCGACGAGCAGACAGACAATGCACAGGAGCAAACAGACAATACACCGGATGAGCAGGTCAACGAGTCAGACGAGGACGTCGCAGACACCGAGGAAGGCGAACCTGACGAGGCTCAAACAGACGATGCTGCCGTGGAAGAAAATGAAGAAAACAAGGAAGCTTCTGATCCCGAGAACTCAGGCGAAGAAGAGGAAGAGGATAATTCAGCTTTCTTAACAGATGAAGATGAGCTTGCTCGTTGCAAGGTCGCAGCTGAAAATGATAATCTCATCCTCTACTTGGACGAAGAGTTTGAAAGACTCGGTCTTTACGTTAAAGAGTCCGGCGCTGTACACTGGTCAAACTGCTTAAACGCTATGAAGGATAAGTCAACAAGCAAGCCTTCTCTTAAGCAGAACAGACTTTCAAACCTGGCTATTAAATACGGCAACGCAACCGACCTCATCATGTCAAGCTACCTGTATTCATACAGACAGTCTACCGACAAGGAAAAGACAGCGTTTGAGTTGGTTGAAAACGGCGTTAAGATGACCTACGAGTTTGATACCGCAAAGGTATCGATACCTGTTTACTACATTTTGGAGGACGACTATCTTGATGTTTACATCAACACCTCCGAGATAAAGGAAAAGGCAGGATTTAAGGCTGACGTTGAAGCTGAGGAATCAGCGACAGACGTTTTGATTCTCACAGATATAGCTATAATGCCTTACATGGGCGCCGCTGACACAGAGACATCCGGCTATATGCTCATTCCGGACGGCTCAGGCGCAAGAGTCAATTTCAACAACGGCAAGACAAACTACAAGAACTTCTCTCAGTATGTATACGGCAGAGATATAACAAGAGTCAGAGAGCTTCAGTATGACGAAACCGAGCAGGTTTATATGCCTGTAATGGCAATGGTCAAGGGAAGCGACGGCTTAGTTATGATAGCAACAGAGGGCGACACCTTTGCCACTGCCAATGCTGCTGTTTCAGGCAACAAGACCGACCAGGCAGGCTATAACTACTGCTACTTCTCATTTGTTCTTCGTTCAACAGACGAATACAACATGGCAGGAGACTCCTCCTCAATTGTAGTATTTGAAAAGGGCGACGGTTCAATCCCGGTAGAAAAGCTTGCTGTCAGATACTATCCGATCACTTCGGATGAGGAAGAAGTAACCTACGGCGAGATTGCCGGCGTTTACAGAAACTACCTTGTAAATGAAAAGAATCTCACCAAGAAGACAACTGCCGGCTACTCACCGCTGTTTGTTGACTACTACGGCGGAACTCTTAAGCCGAAGTCAATTCTCGGTATCCCGATTGATGTTAAGACCTCCTTCACAACCTTTAATCAGGCTCAGGAGATAACAGCAAAGCTTAAGGAAGCAGGAGTCAAGGACTTAGTTGTCAACTACAACGACTGGACTAACGACTCAATGTCATCCAAGCTCGACACAGCAGACAGCGTTGCAGGCTGCTTGGGAGGCAAGGGCGATTACAAGAAGATGCTCAAGTACTTTGCCGATAACGGCGTTGAATACTATGCATCTATCGACGGTCTGACCTTTAAATCAGGCGGCAACGGCTTTATGACACTGTTTGACACAGCCTACAGAGTATCCAAGTCATATTCAAGACAGTATGAATACAACCTTGCATACGGCACACCTGAGGCAGGCGTCGCAGCTGCACTCTTAGCTCCGAAGTCAATTAACAAGCTTTCCAAGAAGGTCACAAAGAACATGGATAAGCTGGATAACCCCGGTGTCGGACTCGGAAGCATATCCTCGACACTTTGGTCTGACTTCTCCAACAAGAATCATACAAACCGTGCTACAACAGCTCAGTATGTAATTGACTACTACAAGTCGGTAGCAGGCGTTACAGATAAGATTATTGCAAATGCTCCCAACGCTTACCTGTATCCGTATGTTGATTCAATTATCAACCTTCCCGTTCAGTCGAGCCAGTTTAAGATTGCCGATGCTGACGTTCCGTTCATTCAGATGGTTCTTCACGGCTACACAAACTACTCCACTAAGGCTATAAACGGCTCTGCTGACTCCAAGACCCTGTTCCTGAAGGCTATAGCAGCAGGCTCGAGTATCAAATACGATTTCATTTATAAAAAGGCTACAAAGCTCACAAATACCGATTACGACAGGCTCTATTACGCAACCTACGAGGGCTGGATAGAGCAGGCCGCTAAGGAATACGAGCTGGCACATGAAGTGCTTTCATCTGTAGCAGACGCAGAAATCACCGATTACAAGCAAGACGGTTCAGTATTGACAACAACCTACTCAAACGGCGTTGTAACTACAGTTGACCTTGAAACCGGTAAGATTACCGCAAACGGCAAAACCTATAATTATTCAGATTATGTTGACGAAGGAGGTATGAGATAATGGCTGAAGCAGTTAAAGCTGTAAAGGAAAAAGCTCCGAAGGCTCCGAAAGAGCCTAAGGCAAAAGGTCTCAAAATTCCTTACGAAAGACGAAAAGCTCTCTACGGATACGGATTCTTGGCTATATGGATTGTCGGTACTATCTACTTCTTCTTGAAGCCGCTTTTCGTATCATTCTGGTGGTCCTTCAATAAAACCGAAGTAACACTCGGCGAAATGAAGACAACCTTCATCGGCTTGCAGAACTACATCGATACCTTTACAAAGGACACCGATTACACTGAAGCTCTGCTCGCAGTACTTAAGGATACTCTTTGGAAAACACCGCTTATTATCATATTTGCGATATTTGTAGCGGTTATCCTGAATCAGAAGTTCAAGGGAAGAACATTTGCCCGTGCGGTATTCTTCCTCCCTGTTATCATTGCAACAGGTCCTGTTATCAACATCATCAACGGTAACATGGACTCATCCGGATACTCAGGCGGCGCAGACCAGTTCTCAACCATGTTTGAAACGGATATGGCAGGCGCACTGCTGCGGTTCTTGGGCGTATATAACATAAGTGATACGGTCACGGAAGTCATAAGTATGGTGACGAGCGACATATTCAACCTCGTCTGGGATTCAGGTATTCAGATAATCATCTTCTTGGCAGCTTTGCAGAATATACCGTTCTCTGCAAAGGAAGCAGCGCAGATAGAGGGTGCAACAGGATGGGAGTTCTTCTGGAAGATAACTCTTCCCTACATAAGCCCCATGATCGTTGCAAACCTCATCTATACAATTGTTGACTCCTTCATAGATCCGGCAAACGGCGTTATGTCACTCGTTTTGGCACAGGCGTCTGAATGGATGCACGGATACTCGGCGGCTATGGCTTGGGCTTACTTCTTGATAGTAATTCTGGCTTTGGGTATAGTATTGCCGATAATCAACAAGTTTGTTTATTACGAAGTGTAAAGGAGGGATTCAAATGGCTAAAGAGAAAATTGTTAAAGAAAAAGCTCCAAAGCAGCTCAAGGAGCCTAAGCAGCCCAAGGTTAAAAAGCCTAAGGAGCCGTCTCAGGAAAAGCTTGAAAGGGAGTTTAACAAAGAGCGTGCTAAGCGCCTTCGTGAAAGAGAAAAGGCGTACAGAGCCGCTAAGAAGGCAGGAACTCTTGATGAACGTCAGATGACTCCCGAGCACTTAAGATACCTTCGCCGCAAGAGAATAATTGAAAAGGTTTGGCCTATATTCCGTTTCCTCATTCTCTTCGGACTCTGCTTCGTCATTCTGTATCCCTTGATTTACATGATTTCAACAGCATTCCGTCCGTCAGTACAGATGACCGACCCCTCAGTTATCTGGTTGCCGAAATCCCTGACACTCAATAACATCATTGAAGTTTGGGAAACCATGGAATTCGGAAGCACCCTTTTGAATACAGTAGTCCTCAACCTTGTCTGCTCATTGCTCTCTGTAGTTGTATGTGCAGTAACCGGCTACGGATTTGCAAGATTCAACTTTAAGGGCAAGGGAATACTCTTTGCAATCGTTATCATGCAGATTATCGTTCCTCCGCAGATTACAGTTATCCCTGTTTACTTGCAGTGGGCATTCTTCAAGTGTGCAGGTCTTGTCAAGGCTGTTGCGGCGAGCGGTGCTACAACATTCTTGGGTATGTCGATTAATGAAGGTACTTATGTATCCCTTATCAACCACAAGATTGTAATGTATGCTCCGGCACTCTTTGTAAACGGTATTAAGTCAGGATTATTCATCCTCATCTTCAGACAGTTCTTCAAGGGACTTCCCAAGGAACTCGAAGACGCTGCTTACCTCGACGGCTGCGGTCCGTTCAAGACCTTCATCAAGATCATGGTTCCGAACGCATCGTCTTCGTTCCTGACAGTATTCCTGTTCTCTATCGTATGGTACTGGAACGACTACTATGTAAGCTCGACATTCTTCACAAACAACCATACAGTTGCTCTCGCACTTCAAAAGCTTTCAGCTACACTTGACGCCAAGCTCTTTAACGGTGCCCAGGTCGGTACGAGAAAGAAGATTGTTTGGCTCGAATCCGGCTGTATCTTAGCGATCGCTCCTATCCTTGTAATGTATATCTTCTTGCAGAAGCACTTTACTGAAGGACTTGAGAGATCCGGTTTGGTAGGATAATTACTTACCGCTGAATAACTAAATAAGTAGAGCTCGCCGCAGTCGACTTAGATTGCGGCGAGATTTTTGTGTTACTGCACTGCAACGGTCAACTACAAGCCTACGCTTTCATACTATCAGCATAATATCGTGCGACAAATGGTATAACTACTAAATAAAATACTAAAAGTAATCGATTTGACGCTGCGGTTTTACTGCAACTATCCAAAAAATCTCCCCGACACTTGCAAACTGTACGGATTTATGCTATCATACGATAAAAATTGCATATTCAAATATTATAATAGCTTTTCAGATTGTTGCGAGAAAGAATGAAAACGAAAGGACGACTGCTGTGAAAACAAGAGATTTAACACTTATAGGCGTATGCGCCGCTGTTATATGCGTTTTGGCTCCGTGGAAGATAAATATAACGCTCATCCCCGTGACCTTGGCTACATTTGCCATTTATTTGGTGAGTGCTGTGCTGGGTCCTGTAAAAGGCTCTTTGGCGGTTTTGATTTATATACTCTTGGGCGCAATGGGATTGCCTGTCTTTTCCGGCTTCGTCGGGGGATTTCAGGCTCTTGTCGGTCCGACCGGCGGATACATTATAGGGTATGTTCCCATGGCGTTTATCATCGGATATTTTTCAAAGGCAATGAAGAGCGCCGTTAAATATCCGCTCGGAATGATTGTCGGCACATTTGTACTGTATGCGTTCGGAACAGCATGGTTCTGCATTTCAAGACCGTCTGCACTCGCTCCGGCACTTGCTGCGTGTGTACTGCCGTTTATCGGCTCCGACCTTATTAAAATCGCCGCCGCTTCAATAGCTGCTTATAAGCTTAAGCCTGCTCTGGCTAAGACTGTGTCCGCTTTTGTACTATGAGAATGAAAAAACTTTTTTCTGTCGCCGCCGCATTGCTGCTGTTGTCCTCCTGCGGTACTTTTGAAAAGATATCAAACGGCTCCGAAGCGCCGACTGAATATTCCGTTACGAGTGAAACGTCGGCTTTGTTGGCAATGTCTGAGGAGACTACAGCTGCCGAGGCGGATGCCGCCGTGTCGTTGCCGACCTATAATGAGACTGATATAGGCGAGACGGTATATGATGCTGAGTCGGTGAGTGTTATATATGAAGCTGAGGAAGGCACGCTTAAGGGATACAGCGCAGCGATGTCTCAAAGAGACGGCTATTCGGGCTCGGGATATGTTACCGGAGCGTCGCTTCCGGACTCTGAACTGATAATTGAGCTTTCGATACCGTCGTCGCAGCATTACAATATAACAATATGCGCAGCGTCTGATACTCCGGTGGACGGAGTTTTGTATGTTGACGGCTTGGCAAGAGGAAAAATACATATAAAGGGCAGCGGAGAGTTTGAGTCTGTCAAGTACGAAAACATATATCTTGTCCCAAGCTCTGCGGCCGTTTCAATCGGTATGCTCACCGGTGAGTGCGATATTGACTTTGTGCTTTTGGAGGATTCGCAGAAGGTATACGAGCACGACTACAGCTTGAGCGGAATTCTCTGCACAGAAAACCCGTCGGCAAAATCAGCGCTTTTGTATAAATATCTGTGTGAGCTGTACGGCGAGACGGTTTTGAGCGCTCAGCTCTGCACTGAGGGCACAAATCAGGAAATAGAGTCTGCCGCTATGCTGACAGGAAAGTACCCGGCAATCAGATTCGGCGAGCTAATGGGCTATTCTCTGGGCTTTGATACGGGGGATATTGAGCTTGCAATCGAGTATTATAAGTCCGGAGGACTTGTCGGCTATGTTTGGAACTGGCAGCAAAACGGCTCTTGCAGGTACGACGAGTCGGGCTTTGAGCTTAAAAACGCCGTTACAGACCACGACGCCGCACACCTTTCCTATGAAAGACTGTGCGAGGTCGCCGAGGGCGGGGGAGTGAGCAAGGAGTGCTTGGAAATTGTCAACGGTATAGACCTCATTGCCGCTCAGTTAAAGAAGCTCAAGGAAAACGACATACCTGTCCTGTTCAGACCGCTTCCGGAAGCAGGCAACGGCGAGTTTTGGTGGGGTCAGGATAAATCAGATTACCTTTGGCTGTATAAGCTGATATATACAAGGCTCATTGAATATCATAAGCTTGACAACATCATCTGGGTGTGGAACGCTCAAAATGTCGACTGGTATGTCGGCGACGATTATTGCGACATAATGTCGCTGGATATATACGATTTCAGCGGCGGCGAATGGGACAATCAAAGCCATATAAATGCAATGCTTCGCCTTTATAACCTTTCACAGACTAAGCCCTGCTCTATAAGCGAGTGCAACGTATTGCCCAGCCCTGCAAACGTGGTAAAGGACGACGCTTTTTGGATGTACACCTGCGTGTGCTCATCGAGCATCTTCGGCGAGGAAAGCGCGGATGTGCCGTCAAAGGACTTTATATCGCAGGCTGAATGGATAATGTTTTATAACTGCTCAGCCGTAACGACAAGGGAAGAGCTTATCGAGCTGTCACTTACGAAGTAATTCATAATTTATTAACATAAAATACTTAAAAATATTACGCCGTCTGACAGCTCAGGCGGCTTTTTTTATATTGAAAACGCCGAAAAAGTTTGATATAATCTTTGTATGTGATTGCGTGAAATATAAAAGGGCGCAAACGGCGTTGATACTTAGAGCTGAGCATAAAAGAGCTTATGTGCAGCGGAAGGTATTCGGGCTGTTAATAAATTCATTTATTAAGGGAACGTCAAGAGCTTTAATCAGGATGTATGCTTTTTGATACTGCCGCAGGGGATTTTTGCATGAATGCTGAAAATGTCGAAGGCTTGGCGTTATTAAGAAAGGAAAGGTCAACTTATGAAGTTATCCAAGCTCATATTGGGAATAACATCTGCTGCCGTTATAGCGGCGTCTATGTCCGGATGTTATTTTTTGCCTGACGAAGAGGAGTATTATGATCCGCCGGTCGTAAAAGCCAGCGAGGTATCGTATACAACAACAACCGCAAGAAAGCGTGATTTAGTTAAGCAGCTTTTGTCAGCAGGAACAATTGCATCGGGAACTGAGTATAACGCAAGATTCACCGAATACGGCGGAAATATAAAGTCTGTATATGTTTCTGCAGGCGACAGCATCAACGAAGGCGATTTGATTGCCGAAATTGAAACCTACGAGCTTGACAGAAAGATTGAGCTGAAGGAAAAGGAAGTATACCGCGAGCAGCTGGAATATGAAATAGCAGTTGAAAAGCGTGAGTCAGAAAAGGTTAAGGCAAAGGAAAAGCTCGACGTTGAGCTTATGCAAAACGAGCTTGACAAGCTGTATGCTGAAAAGGAAGCTTCTAAGATTTACGCAGGAGTAAGCGGAACTATTTCCTTTGTTAAAACACTTTCGCCCGGAGATTGGGTCAACCCCGGTGAAGTAATCGCAACGATCATCGATATTACCGACCTTTATATAAAAATTAATCCCAACAACGATATATCTGAGTATCTTATCGGAAGACCGATCACTATAAGATACAGCGGAAATTACTACGACGGAGTTATAGTTCAGAACACCTCCGGCAAGACATGGGATGAAAAAACAGGCGCAATGCTGGTAGACGAAAACAACGAGCCTATCTTGGGCGAAGAGTCGGAAAGCATAAAGGTTGCATTTAAGGATCAAATCCCCGAGTCGTCATCGGTCGGAAACATAGCCGATACTCAGCTCGTTTTAGACAGCCGTGAGGACGTTATAGTAATTTCGGCAAACCTTATTAAGACAGTTAACGGCAACCAAAAGGTTGTATACCTGTTTAAAGACAATCAAAGAGTTCAAACACCTGTTACACTTGGACTTCAGAGCGGCTCCTTAGTTGAGATAACCTCAGGTCTTGAAGTGGGCGATGAGATAATCATCAGATAAGACACATCAAGCCGAAAGGGTAACTCAAGAAAGGAATGATTTAATTCAATGCTCACTTTATTATATCGCAAGATGCGAAATACAAAGTGGATGGTCTTGTGCCTTCTGATTGGATTCGTTATGGCAACAGCAATGACGAGTGCTATCCCGATATATATGCACGCCTCTTTGCAGAGAATGCTTTTAAAGGATATGCAGGCGTATCAGGAGGAGTTCAACGAATATCCCGGCGTATATTCAGTATCTAAAACACTTGTCAGCGGCACAAATGCAGTTAAACAGAGCAACGCCGCAAAAAATGTTTACGCAACTGCCGTTAACCGCTTCAATAACCTGTTTGTTCCGTTTTTAAGCCATAAGTGCTACACCTCGGACTCTTACCTGTACGTTTCAAGTATAGAGTCAGCCGAGCTTTCAATGCTCAAGCTCGGCGGTATGACGGATATACAGGACCATATCACAATTACAAACGGAAGAATGTTTAACCCGGGCAAAAACGCTGACGGCGTTTACGAGGTTATATGCCCCGAGATTTCACTTCAGATGGCTCAGCTGGTCATGAATGAGGTTTATGAGGTTAAAAACATTCTCGATTCCAATTCGCCCGAGACCATTAAGATTATAGTAGTCGGAACGTTCGACGTCGCCGATGAAAGAGATACATATTGGTCAGAGGGCTTAAAGGACTATTCAAATACCTTCTTTGCCGACTTCAACACACTTATTGAGGATATTATTTTCACAGGAGTTGTAAACCTCAACTCAGTTGAAGCAAGAATCATTATCGACTATCAGAATATGGATATGAACGTCATAGAACACGTCATGTCCAGCCTTGACAGTCAGGCGGAATCGTATAAAGAAGAAAACTGCACCTTTAAAGTGCCTGCAAAGGATATTTTGAAGTCATATGCCGAAAAAGCCGGCTCGCTCAGATACATACTTTTGATGCTTGACATACCGGTTGTATTGATGCTCGTGTTCTATTTGTTCATGGTATCTCAGCTCAACATTGAGTCCGAGAAGAACGAAATAGCGATGCTCAAGTCAAGAGGCGCTTCCGCATGGCAGATTATAAGAATATATGCCTACGAAACGCTCATACTCGGCGCCGCTTCAGCACTGATAGGCCCGTTTGTCGGATTGGGACTTTGCAAGATCTTAGGCGTTTCCAACGGCTTCTTAGAGTTCGTCAACCGTCCGGCGCTTTCAGCAAAGCTTTCACTGTCGGCGTTCCTGTATGCTCTTTTAGCAGTAGTAGTATTCTTTATAACAACTCTCATCCCGATTATCCCGGCTTCTAAGATAACAATAGTAGGTCACAAGCAGTCAAAGGCTCAGAAGCAGCATAAGCCGCTCTGGCAAAGGGCATATTTAGACTTCTTGATGACAATACTGCCGGTGGTATGGCTTTTGTGGCACAACCATCAGGAGCAGCTATTGATATCTCAGGGAATTACGGACACATCCATAACAATGAACCCCTTGATGTTTGCCGCATCAACACTGTTCATTTTGGGTGCAGGATTGATATGCGTAAGAATCTATCCGTATTTCATAAGACTTATTTATGCCATAGGCAAAAAGAAATGGTCGCCTGCCGCATACATTTCGCTTAACAACATCGGAAGATCCTCAACAGGCAGAGAAAAGTTTATTATGATATTCCTTATTCTCACCGTAGCGCTCGGAATATTCTCTGCAAACACCGCAAGAGCTATCAATCGCAACACTGAGGAAAGAATCAAGTATAACCTCGGTGCAGACGTTGTTATGGAGGAGGTCTGGAAGTACGCCAGAGTTCCCAAGGAGGAGGACGGCGTTCAGGTTACGGAAGCTCAGTACTTTGAGCCTGACTTCACCGTCTACAACGACCTCGCCGGAGTTGAAACGGTAACACCTGTCTTTAAGAGAGAGGCAGTTCAGCTCAGGTATGACGAAAAGATTAAAAACGACGTTCAGGTAATGACAATTGTTCCCCAGAACTTTGCAAAGGTCTGCTGGTTCAGAAACGGACTCCTGCCTGTTCATATCAACTACTACATAAACGCATTGGGCGAGTGTATGGACGGCGCAATAATTTCGCAGTCCTACCAAGACAAAACAGGTCTTAAGCTTGGCGATGTTGTTGAGGTCAAATGGGGCAAAAACGAGTGGTTTGAGACGACTGTAGTAGCGGTTGTCGACTACTGGCCGACATTTAACCCATACGAAAAGAACTCTCAGGGCGAATACAGAGACTTTATTATCCTCAACTTCGACTATGTAAGCGTTCAGACTGAAATAGAGCCGTATCAGGTTTGGATGAAGCTTGAAAAGGATGCTTCTATTCAAGACTTCTATCAGTCGATAACCGACGCCGGAATAACCGCAACAAGACTCGACGTTGCGTCTCAGATGATAACCTCATCCAAGACGGACGCAACCCTTCAGGGCGTAAACGGTGCGCTGACATTGGGCTTCATAACCATCATGGCTATGTGCTTCATCGGCTTCTTGATCTATTGGATTCTTTCGATCAAGGGAAGAACTCTGCAGTTTGGTATACTCAGAGCAATGGGTATGTCCTTCCGTGAAATCATTTCAATGATTGTCTATGAGCAGATACTTGTATCGGGCGTTTCGATATTCCTGTCCATCATAATCGGAGGAATAGCATCGGATTTATTTGTACCGTTGTTCCAGGTTCTTTACAATGTCACAGACCAAGTTCCGCCGTTTGTTGTCGTATCTCAAAGAAGCGACTACATTAAGCTTTACTGCATAGTTTTAGTCATGCTGTTTGTCGGATTCTTAGTTATAGCAAAGCTGATCAAGTCGATAAACATCAACAAGGCATTAAAGCTCGGCGAAGACTAATATCTTCTATACAAAAAACAGTCCCCATCCGTTTTTCATGCGGATGGGGATAATTTTACGCTCACTTTATTCGCTGATACGCCAGCCAGGTCATTTCAATGCGCTCAAACGTTCCGCAGAACTCAAAGCCACACTTATTAAGCAGCGACTGCATCGGAAGATTTTTACCGTATGTATCAATTCTTATGTTCCCGGACTGCTCAAACGCCCAATCGAGGCAGTATTTAGCCGCACCCGGGCATATTCCCGACGAAGCCAGTCGGTGAACAACGCAGTAATCGTCTTCATTAAGCCATGCCCCTGTGTCAAGACGGGTGTAATCGGGATCGGGACCTTTTGTAAACATGAAAACGGCGGCAATTTCGGTCTCGTGAATACATAGATACAAAGAACCGCTTGAAATATCAGACCTGATTGTAGCTTCATCCGGATATACATCGCCCCATTGGTCGTTGTCCATGGATTTCATAAACTGCCTTGCTTTTATGTATATTTCATTGACGGCGGCGAAATCTTCAATTGTGGCTTTTTTGATATGCATATATTCCTCCGAGAAAATTGTTTTGCTTATTGTAGCATGACGGTCAGACAGTGTCAACAGGCGGTGTGGGCAATAAAAAATGGAGGGATAGACGTCTAAAATTAAGATTTATAAGACATTATATCTAAATTTGGTAATGCAAATTTGTGAATTGTGATGATTATTTGGATGTAACAGGTAATTAAGTTGACGTAATGTTATGGATGTGATACCATATAAATGAAATTAAAATAAAGCGAGGTATTAGTTCAATGTTTTCTTTCAAATATAGTCCTGATATTTTATACAAATAAATTTAAAAGGATAAAATATAATGAAAAAGATTTTAGCTTTATTTATTGCTTTATCCATGAGCGTCACGATTTCAGTAAATGCATTTGCATCCGAATTAGGCAGGTGAGCGGAATGATAGAACGTGTTACGAGAATAATCTTATTCACTATGATGTTTACCGCGATGATCATGTCTGCGTGTGCCAAAAGCGAAAGCAAACAAGTAAAGGTTTCTTTGAACACAGGAGAAGCCAAATTGCCCGAACACTGCATCGAAGAGATAACAATCAGCGGCGCAACAATCGACGATGCGTTTGAAAATTTGCGTAAGCATGCCGAAGATGATGAGTCGGGCGGAATTTATGCCACCGTAGCTGAAATAATTGCTTCGCAAGACATAAGCGTCTATATTCCTAACGCCGAGATATCCGAGTTTGAAATCTGCGCAAGCTTTCGCCGAAACGATGATGAGGAAGTTACAGCTTCGGATATTAAATTAAGCTTTGCTTTGTCGTTTTCATATGACGAAAAAGAGTACTTGATGTCGCAGTATACAGACGGCGACAGTCCATCGCTTTTCCGATTTGAAAATGCTTATGAGGAAGAAAAGATTTTTGACGGAACAGTAGTTGAATTCATCGGATTTCAGACCGAAAGCGGCGAAAACCGCATAGCATATTTTACTGTTGAGCAGGACAATTGGTATGTCGTGTTTTGGGCAGTCAATGAAAATGGCAAGGGCATATTGGCTGATGAGGAGTATTTTGATAGCCTTTCGCATGGTTTCTTTAAAATGAAGGAGGTTGATTTGAAACAGTGTGAAGGTGAGCCGGTCGCCCTTGAGCTTTTCGGCGATACAGTTAAGGCTCTCGCTGAAAATATAAATGCTTTTGAGTTCGGCTCACACGAGTTTAAGCAGCAATTGATTTCTGTGCTGGAGGATGAAAAAACTTATATATACGAGCCGAATGTCTCATCGGAAATCATGGGTTACTTTGTCAGGGTATTGCCGCATGAAGGGGAAGCTGTTTTTCATTCGGGAGATTCAATTGTCGTTGTAATAGGCTGTAAGTTCAAGTTTGATGATAACGAGTATTGTTTAAGCGCTCAATATGGTGGGGAAGAATATGAGTACAACCTCAGTGAAACGCTTTACGGGAAAAATATTGCCTATAAAATAAATACTGTTTACGAAGACAACTGCGAAAAAAGAATGGTAAAAAAGCTCGGCATAGAGTCAGACGGCGTAAATGTCTGCGTGGATTTTGTGTCGTTCGATGAAATCCCGTACGAAGATATAAAATTATTTCCGAAGAAATTCTTTGAGATAAATAAGCTCAATATTCCAATTTGAACTATATTGTAATGCTGAAGAAATAACGTCTGCTTTGCCGATGAAAGTAATTAATCTCTGTTGGGAGGCTGCGCATATGAAAAGAACCAAAGCTATGAATTGCGCCGTCATTGCGTTTACGCTTGCACTGCTTTTATCATCATGCGGAAAATCAGCGGATGAAATATATCGAGTTTCCTTGCCGATGGGTGAATCTAAGCTTATAAACGATTCTATTGAAGACCTGTTTATCGGTCAAACTGTTGAAGAGCTTATGTCGGGCTTTATTGATGCTTCGGAAGATGAACACCATGGTTTTGAAGCTGCGGTTGCCCAAAGAATAGTTTTGGATGACGTCGGTTTATGCTTGCCGAATGATGACGAAAGGATTATTCAGCTGGGGATTACAGCACATTCGGTCGGCACACCCGGTATAAGGCTGAAAGACGATAAGGTCGTTTCGGAGGACTTGATAATTCAGACGACGTGCAGGTTCATCTGCGGCGGAAGGGAATATATCGCCGTTATGAGAACCGACAGCGGAGCTGATGATTGGTCTTTTTGCAAATTGGACGACCTTTTGGTGAGCGAATCTACTGTTTTCGGGTACGACATTTCGTTTTACGGTCAATATAACGGCTATATCAGAAAAGCAGATAAGAATAGGATATATTGCTGTAAGGTTATATATAATGATGAGCCGATATATGTGACGCCTGTAAACGGCAATTTTTTCGACGCTGATGATTCCGATCTAATCACGGACAGTATTTTCGATTTTCTCAGTTTATTTGATTTCAGAGTAGTGAGGCTGAAAGATTATTTGAAATGAGTTCAGAGGAAGAAAAGATTTTTGACGGAACAGCGGTTGAATTCATCGGATTTCAGACCGAAAGCCAAAAAATCGCATAGCATATTTTACCATCGAGCAAGATGATTTGCACTCAGTATTTTGGGCAACCGATGAAAAAGCAAGGATATATCAGCCGATGAGGAGTATTTTGAAAGTCTTTCACAGGGATTTTTCAAAATGAAAAATTAAATTTAAAAAGCCTGATTCAAGCTTGAATACTTAAAAAATGCGTCCGCACAGATATTTTGTGCAGACGCATAAACTTTAATTGTCAGTAATCAGGCTCGCTGTTCAGGTTATACTATTTATCGACAGAGAAACGATATACGGTTACATGATGATACTTTTCGCCGGCTTTAAGAATCGGCTTTTCAAAATTATCAAATTTCATTGAATTGGGATAGAACTGTGTTTCAAGACACAAGCCGTCACGCTTTTGAATAGCTCTGCCGCCTTTTCCGAAAGGAGCGGTGCCGTCTAAGAAGTTGCCGGAATAGAACTGCATACCGGGAAGGTCGGAGTAAACATCCATAACTCTGCCCGATTTTGCCGCCTTGAGGGTTGCTACGCATCTGAAGCCTTCGCCGTCGGGACACCAGTTGTGGTCATAGCCGCCGGCAAATATCATTTGCTCGTGCTTGGAATTTATTCTTTCACCTATCACATGGAAGCTTGTAAAATCAAGGGGAGTGCCCTCAACCTTGGCAACATATCCTGTAGGCAGGCATTCTGAGTTTCCCACAGTGAAATGAGTTGCGTTGATTTTTATCGAATGGTTCTCAATTGAGCCTGAGCCATCGCCGTCGAGGTTGAAGTAGCAGTGATTTGTCAGGTTGCAGACGGTGTCGGCGTCGCTCGTTGCGCTGTAGTCTATGCAAAGGGCGTTGTTGTCGTCGAAGGTGTATTTAATCGTTGCGGTGAGAGTTCCCGGGAAGCCCTCTTCGCCGTCGGGGGAGGTGTAGGTTAAAACTAAAGCCTCGCCGTCGATCTTGGCAGTCCAAAGCTTCTTGTCAAATCCCTTTATGCCGCCGTGGAGGTTGTTTCTGCCGTCGTTTTTGTCTAAGATGTAAACACGTCTGCCCAGCTTGAACCTTGCGTCTTCAATTCTGTTGCCGTGGCGACCTATCAAAGCGCCTATGTATTTTCCCTGCTTTTCATAGCCTGAAGCGTCGTCGTAGCCGAGGGCAACGTCGCCCAAGACCCCGTTTTTATCGGGAACGTTGATTGAACGAACAGCGCCGCCGAAGTCTGTTATTTCAACGTATGCTCCGGAAGAATTTTTAAGCTCATACAAGGAAACGGCTTCGCCCGTAGAAAGAGTGCCGAAATCCTTTTTGGTAACAGTAGTCATCTATAATACAGTCCTTTCAAAAAATTTTTATTCAGCAATGCAATATTTTTTGAGTGCATTTTGTATTATAAGTGTAACACCTTTTATAAAGGATTTCAACAGTGTTGACAGACTTTATTTACTTTATTTATTAAAAATTTTGTTTAAGTATTTACAAATACATATTTCGGTGTTATAATATGTTTAACTTTTAAAAAAGGAGTGTCAAAACATGACTAAAAAAATCTTAGCACTTGTTATGGCAGCCATTTTGGCGGTGACAATGCTTACTTTCCCGGCGTTTGCAGCAGACAGCGACGTTGAGAAGATTACTATTGACGAGGCTAATAAGCGTTTTTCTATTACTTGGGGCTCTGTTGAAGGCGCCAGCAAGTATGAAGTCCGCATTAGCAACGGCAGTCAGACAACAACAAAAGTTGTTTCAGCAAGCGACAAGGTTCAGTATGAACACGTTCATTCATACGGCACCTACGGCGGAACTTATAACGTTCAGGTAATTGCTACCGATGAAAAGGGATTCATCAAGAAAACAATCTCATATGATCCTGTTGAGATCCCGATTCAGGCAGGAAGCTCAACTCTTAACGTTGTAAATGCCGGCGGCGTAACTACCGCTACTTGGGGCGCACAGAGCGGCGTTTCATCGTACACTGTATTGATCAGCTACAAGGACGGAAGCTCTACAAAGACTCTCACTGTAAAGGACGTCAAAGGAACTTCTTATTCATTCGGCGATCCCAGCTACGATAAGCTTACAGCTATTAAGGTTATCATGGGCGAAAAGACTGAGATAGCTTCTTGGACAAAGGGCTCAAACGGCGGCAACAACAGCGGCTACGGCAATGTATACGCATATCGTCAGTCTCCTAACTCACCCTACGTTACTATCCAGTGGCAGGGAACAGGCGCAAGCTTCTATACTGTTGTATACTCAAGCTATGCTACCGGCAACCAGACAACACAGCCCATAAGCGGAACATCAACAACAATTTATGTTCCCTACGGCTATAACGTCACCTTCACAGTTTATGCTAACGGCAACAGCAATCCTATCGGATATGCATACCTCGCAGCAGGTGCAACCTCAAGCGGCGGCAACAATAACCCCGGATACGGCAGCACTGTTGTAGCATACAGAACCGGCAACGGACAGGTAACTGTTCAGTGGCAGGGCAACGGTGCAAGCACCTATACTCTTATCTACTCAAGCAGCATATTCGGAACACAGTCAATGGTTGTTAACGGCACTTATGCTACTATCAGCTTCCCGGACGGATACGATTGCATATTCACTGTTTTTGCTGAGGGCAACACCTCTGTACCGATAGGCTATACAAAGCTTGCAGCAGGCGCTAACTCCAGCAACTCAGGCAACAACAATTCTCAGGGCGGTATTACCACTCAGGGACAGAACTGCACAGTTAATGTTTACGGCGGCCAGGCAACCGTAACATGGGGCGCTACCGGCTCACCTTCATACAATGTAATGTATTATGTTGACGGTCAGTCCTACGGCGGTTCTACTCAGATTGCTTACACCAACAGCGCAACCTTCCCTGTTGTAACAGGAAGAAATTACACTGTTATCATAACCTCCTACAACGGTCAGCCCGTTGCATATGCACAGTTCTCAGCTAAGTCCGGTTCTTCAAACAACTCAGGCTTGTCCAATATAACAAAGACTGAAGTTAAGAACCTCAAGGCTACACCTAAGTCCTCTTATCTTACAAATATATCTTGGGATAAGAAGTCCGGCGCTGCTTACTATCAGATCGACTTCGGTCCTCTCGACGGCAGCTACGAGAGCCAGGTTTCTTACTTGACTAACGTTGATATTCCTTACGGAAGCAACACCAAGTATCAGGTAACTGTTTGGGCAATATCTTCAGCAGGCAAGGCTTCTGAAGTCGGACACATTTACAATGTTCCCGGCACAGATGCTGACAAGACTCCTTCAGCTAAGGATTATGTAACAAACCTCAAGGCTACCTCAGGCAACAAGAAGGTAACACTTTCTTGGACTGCTGCAAACGGTGCTTCAAGCTACACCATCTACTACAAGAGAGCTACTTCTTCCAAGTGGATAAAGGCCGGCTCTGTTAAGAAGAATGCTGTTAACCTCAACGGTTTGACCAATGATGTAACTTACAACTTCAAGGTTGTAGCTAACGGCAACGATTCAGGTATTGCAACAATCGCTCCTTCAACTACTCCCAGAACCGTAGTAGCTCCCGATCCCGATGACGGTGACGACGACGTTTCACTCGACGACGGACTCAAGCTCACAGGTGTATCCAGCAACAGCAAGGGTTCACTCACAGCTTCTTGGAACGCTGTTTCCGGCGCTACCTCTTACAGAGTATACGTTGCTGAGGGCGCAAGCTCAACCTACAAGAACAAGGGCACATTCACCGGCACTTCTGCTACCATTACCGGTCTTACCTCAGGCAAGACCTATAAGGTTAGAGTAGTTAAGATTCCTGTTGACGGCGACCTCAAGTCTGCCCTCCAGGCTTGCCCTTACCTCACTGTTACTGTTAAGTAATTCTAAGGACAGCTTAAAAGAACAATTAAATGGCTGTGCATCGAAAGGTGCACAGCCATATTTCGTTCATGCAGAACCTCATTACAACGTTCAGCCTTGCCGAGCCTACAACGCAGTAACTGCCAACCCCAAATTCAAAGACGTATATTACGGAGAGCTTAGTGGTTAACGCCGTGCATTACCTATAAGAATCCGTAAGTCACACTATGCCAAATTCAAATCATGCTTTCAGATGGTAAAGCAGCTAACCGCTATTATGAGCTAACCGACCGTCGTCGGCACTCCGTTTTGTTAGCTTAAGCAGCGTTCAAGTATGCTTAATAACACTCACATCGGGATTAGCACTGATTTCATATTGCTCAAAGGACAAAAAACGTACCGGCTTATGATTTAAGCATCGGTACATTTTGCGTAGACATATTTAGTTTGCCGGCTCGACTTGCTCGTTCGGAGTACAGCTATTGAAAAAATCAACATCAAAATCAAAAGCTGTCGCCGCCGTGGAGCTTGTAGCCCTCGCCGAACACCTCGTTTGCAGTTGTTACTATTGCAAACGACTGGTCGTCCTCGGCTTTTATAATCTTTAATGCCCTTGCAATTAAAGCCTTTTTAACAACGCACAAAACAACAGTCTTATCGTTGCCGGAATATGCGCCGTGACCGTCCAAAAGAGTTGCGCCGGCGTCAAGCTCGGTCATGAGACGCTTTGTTATGGCTTCGTATTTGTCGCTGATTAAAAGTATCATCTTTGCTTCGTTGCTGCCGTTAAGGATAATATCCATGACGACTGCCGATACTATTATGCACATTGCGGCATACAAGCCTGAATCGACGTTTCTTGTTGCTATTGCTGCGCACAAAACTACCAAGCCGTCAGTAAAGATAAACATAGTTCCTGCGGAAATGCCCCTGAATTTGAGTCTTAAAAGCTTGACGATAATGTCAGTGCCGCCGGTTGTTGCACCCTGAGTCAGAACAAGCTGCAAGCCTATCGCCATAAGACAGCCTCCTGCAACGCACGCCAGCAGAGGGTCGTTTGTCAAGGCACCGAGGGGTGCAAGCACGTTCATCATAATTGAGGACAGAACAGTTGCGTATATTGTAGACGTCAAAAATTTTATTCCAAACTTAAAGATCCCTATAAAGATTATGGGCACATTGAGAAGCAAGACAACCGTACCGGTTCGGAGCGTTGGGAAGAAGTAGCCTATTATCATTGCGATACCGGTAAAACCGCCCGGGACGATGCCGTTCGGATCCAAAAACAAGCTGACGGAAACGGCATAGACTACAGAACCGATAGAAATCAGCAGGTATTCCCAGAAAATAGTTTTGATTTTAGATTTCATGATGTTTCCTCCGCAATCATTGCAACGAAATGTTAAAAAAATAGCATTGCAAAAGATGAAAGTATATAGTATAATTAAAAAAGCAATGCTTATATGTGAAATAAGCAAGCGCATCAGTCGACAGAATGCAAGGGCTGATATAATAAAAACTTTATATCGACCTGATATTGCGGTAAGAATAACAATGTTTTACCTGACGAAAGGACTCGCTATGGCTATGAAAAAAAGTATAAAATCTATTCCGCAGATACTAACATCAATTTTACTCGTTTTTACCCTAACTGTCAACACCGCAGCTCAAAGTGCGTCTGCTGCAAAGACATCGACAGGAATTGATTCTGTGGTGATAAATGAAATATGCTCGTCAAACAAAAAATCTTTAAAGGATGCAGACGGCAGCGCTCCCGACTGGATAGAGCTTTATAATTCCGGCTCAAAATCCGTGAGCCTTAAAGGAGCAGGTCTGTCTGACGACAAAAACGAGCTTCACAAGTGGGTTTTCCCTGACGTTACAATAAAATCGGGCGAGTATCTGATTGTTTTTGCTTCCGATAAGGACAAAAAGGGCAAGGAGCTTCACACAAACTTTAAGCTGTCCGGCGGAAACGACACACTTTATCTTTCGTCCGCAGATAAAAAAATCGTTCGATCTGTTCCGCTTCCTGCAACAAGGGAGGACGAGACTTACGGCAGATATCCCAATGCAAAGGGAGATTTCAGAGTTTTAAGCGCCACTCCGGGAAAAACGAATGACAGCGTAAAAGCGTCAAGCGTTTCTGTTGCCGCGCCTATTTTTTCAAAGCAGAGCGGATTCTACAACGATAGTTTCAACCTTTCCATTACAAGTGAAAAGGGTATGACCATTTACTACACAACAAACGGCAGCGTCCCGACTAAATCGTCGACTAAGTACACAAAAGCAATTCAAATCAATGACAGATCCAATGAGATTGCAAAGCTGACATATGTCAAGGGTGAAACAGTAGACAAGGCAGGCGAGTATTTCCCGTCGTCAGAATTTGAAAAGGCTACAGTTATAAGAGCCATTGCCGTAGATGAAAACGGCAAGGTAAGCCCTGTTTCAACAGCGACATATTTTGTCGGAAGCGATATAGCTAATAAGTATAAGGGAGCGTCGGTTATATCCGTCGTTGCAGACCCCAAAGATTTGATGGATTCAAAGAAGGGAATTTTCGTTGCAGGCGACGTTTTTGACGATTGGCGAAAGAAAAATCCAAACGGAGAGCTCAACGGCGACACTCCTGCCAACTTCAACCAAAGGGGCAGAGAGTGGGAAAGAGATGCGCACGTCGACTTCTTCGACCGCTTGGATACGGAGTTTTCAATCGACTGCGGTATGCGTGTGCACGGAGGATGGTCCCGAAATTCACAGCAGAAGAGCATGAAGTTTTATATGCGCTCGGAATACGGCGAGTCAAAGCTGTCATATAAGCTGTTCAACAACAACTACAGCCTTGACGACGGCAAGGAAATCAAGAGCTACAAGCGCTTCATGATAAGAAATGGCGGAAACGACAATGCAACGCTTAAGTTCAAGGACCCGTGGACACAGAGCCTTGTGTCTGACTTTAACTTTGCCACTCAAAAGGATAGACTTGTAATCTGCTTCCTGAACGGCGAATATTGGGGCGTTTATACTCTCGGTGAGGTCTACGACGACAATTATATAGAGTCTAAGTACGGAGTTCCGGCGGACGATGTTATTATGGTTAAGGTCGGCGAGCTTGAAGAGGGCATAGAGGGCGACTTGGATACGTTTAATGAAGCAAGGCGCTTCGTTCAGAATAACGACATGAGCAATGCCGCCAACTATAAAAAAGCCTGCGAGCTGTTTGATATGGACAGCGTGGCGGATTATTTCGCAGTCGAAACTTATATAGCAAACGACGACTGGCTTTGGAATAACTGGGCTATATGGCGTTCGAGAACCGCAGATTCATCAAACGGCAAGTACTCCGACGGCAAGTGGCGGTTTATGCTCTACGACACTGAGTTCTCCATGGACCTATACGGCAGCGGCAGAAATTATAAAACCGACATATTGAAAACCGTTTCCAAGAACGGCGGCTATTTCGGCAGGATGTTCACTTCGCTTCTGAAAAACAACGAGTTCAAGACTAAGTTTGTGCTTGCAATGGAGAAAACCGCAAACGTCGCTTTTAATCCCGTATCGGCAAGCGACGCTTTGACAAAGTACTACAACGAATACTCACCGTATCTTGACCAGCACTTCAAGAGATACATCGGCTGGCAGAGCGCATGGGGCGTCGGAAATAATACCGCATCATTTAAACAGTGGCTGACAAACCGCAACGAATACTACGCCACAATGCTGAAAAATGATTTGAAGCTGAAAAGCGATAAGACTAACAGAGTTTCGATATCGGTCGAAAATTCCTCCGGCGGAACTGTTTATCTTGAAAACTCTAAGCTGACAATGAAGAACGGCAAATGGAGCGGCAACTTCCTGGGCGGATATAAGATAACTCTTAAGGCTGTACCTAAAGCGGGCTATGAGTTTGCAGGCTGGAGCGGTTCATACAACGGCAGCGAGCCTGCTATCAAGATAAATCCGACATCGTCATGCAGCTTCACGGCGAAATTTGTAAAGAAAAAGTAGACGAGTTTTTTACGATTATATTAATCTGCACTCTACCTATAGATGTTGTCTATAGGTAGAGCTGATGTTTGCAGGTATCAAAGCGGCGAGCTTGTATAATAATCGGCAAACATCAGCCGTTTTGTGTTGATAAAAGCGACTGAAATAAATGAAAATGGATTGGCAAATTAAAATGAAGGATACTACTGTTAAATTTAAATCAAAGGGAAGGCTTGCTGTCGGAATTGCGGCAGCTTTGCTTGTTTTAGCACTTGCAATTGTCAACCGAAGTGCCTTTATGAAGGGTGAAAGCGTTGACCCTGAGGCAGTTGTTAAGTTTATAAGCGTTTACGCCTTGGGCACGGCGCTTTTGGTTTTAGATATTAAGCTCAGCGAGCCGCTCGGCTCAATAGCATCGGGACTTGTCTTTTTGACAGGATCGGTTTTGTGCTTTGAAACGGTAAGGACGCTTGTGTCTGCACCGGTATATACTTCCGATATATATTTTGACAACATTATATTTTATGCAGTTGTTCAGCTTGCAGTGTTTGCACTGACACAGTCGGTAAGAGTGTCGCTTATTACGGAGATTTTACTGAGCTATGCTTTGCATACCGCAAACCAGCTTGTACTCCTTTTAAGAGGAACACCGCTTGTGCCTACGGATTTATACGCTATAGACACCGCAATGGCAGTTACAAACGTAAGAGAATGGCGTTTTGACCTCCCGCTGCTGCTGGGAACGGCGGCGTTTATGGCTCTGGCGGCACTTTCGTTTAAGCTTAAGATATCTTATAAAAGGGTGTGGATGAGAATAACGGCCGCTTTGGTATCTGCGGCTTTGACTGTCGGCTTGTGCGTTTATATTTATCAAATTGATTATAAATCCTACTCGACATCCACGTTCGACACCGAATCGACAAATAACGTCAACGGAGTTGCGCTCAGCTTTTACATAAACGCAAGAAAAATGAAGTTAGAAAAGCCGGTGGGCTACTCTGTTGAGGCGATTGAAAGCTTCCTTGAAAACTATGAGGACGACCCGGAAAATCCGACTGAGGATATGCCCAATATCATCGTTATTATGAACGAAAGCTTTTCGGATCTTAGCTATATGGGAAGGTTTAAAACCAACACTCCGTATATGCCGTACTACAACGAGCTGATAAAAGACTACCCTCACGGACGGCTTTTGGTATCGGTTCTCGGCGGCGGCACCTGCAATACTGAGTTTGAGTTTTTGACCTCGCTTTCGATGATGAATATGCCGAACAGCTGCTACGCATATATGCAGCACATAAAGGGCGAGGTGCCGTCACTGGCGTCCTATTTAAAGGGCTACGGATATCGCTCGCTGGCAATGCATCCTTTCTACGAGGTTTGCTGGAAACGCAATTCCGTCTATAAATTCATGGGCTTTGACGATTTTATAAGCGGCGAGGACATGACAACGCAAAAAACAATTTACCAAAGCGCCGACCGCTGGGAAAAGGGCTTCGGAGACGATGTTGAGTATGTCAGAACGCTGATAAGCGACAGTTTCTTCTATGACAGGGTTATAGAGCAGTTTGAAAACAAGGGCGATTCTAAGCTGTTTATCTTCGGAGTTACTGTGCAAAATCATTCCGGATATGAGTATTCGGGAGATGATTTTACCGCAGACGTCCATGTGGAAAAGGTGAACGGATATTTCCCGAGAACCGAGCAGTATCTGTCGCTCATGAAAAAATCGGACGAGGCATTAAAGGAATTGATCGAGTACTTTGAGAAGGTCGACGAAAAGACGCTTATAGTGTTCTTCGGAGATCACCAGCCGAATGTCGAGATAGGCTTCTTAAATGAGATTGCACCGAACCGAAACATCACCGTAAACGGTTTCCTGACGAGATACGAAACGCCGTTTGTTATCTGGGCTAACTACGATATAGGCGGCAAAAAGGATTTGGGCATCGTCAGCCCCAACTTCCTCGGCATAAAGACGCTTGAATATGCAAATGTTCCGCTTTCAAAGGAATATAAGATGATACTTGATATGCAGGACACGTATCCTGCGATGAATACCTGGGGATATTTCGATCGCTTTAACTGCTGGAACGAGCGCAAAGACAGCTACTCTGACGAGGCAATTAACATTTATAATTTTTACACATATTATACACTCACAAAAAGATAACCGCATCGGCGCACAAAAATCGAGGGACAATCGTTTTTTGTGCGCCTTATGTTATTTTGCGCATATATTCGCTCTGACGGCAGATAATACTGTAAATCAAGCTCGTATGCCGACGGCTTATCAGGCTTTGCCCGTAGCGCTTCGGTCGGCAGTGTCAAGCAGAATGGAGCAAAATTTATGCAGCTATCGAATAAGCAATACAGTGAAATGGCGAACGATGCAAGTGCCTCATCTAAATCATGGTTTAATATTCCCAAGGCTTTTATAATAGGCGGACTTATCTGCCTTATCGGTCAGGGAATCCTTGAGCTTTTTAAGGCGACGGGATTTGATAAGGATGAAGCAGGTGCACTTACATCCGTAACGCTGATTTTGGCCTCGGCGGTTTTAACCGGTCTTGCACTTTACCCCAAGGTGGCTAAGCACGGCGGTGCGGGAACGTTAGTGCCCATAACAGGCTTTGCAAACTCGGTTGTGTCGCCGGCGATTGAATTTAAGACCGAGGGATGGATTTTAGGCGTTGGCGCAAAAATCTTCGCTATTGCCGGTCCGGTAATCCTCTACGGCACAACGGCAAGCGTTATATACGGTATTATTTACTGGCTGGTTCAAAAAATGTAGAACGATCGTCCCGAAGATTATTTTTCGGGACGATGCCTTTATTTGCGGATTATGCTTGCAATAGTCAATAGCTCACTGTATAATAATTATATGAATATAGTTGTGTTTGGCAACGCAAGACAGATTAAATAGTCTCGCCATATAGTGCAGATGAAACTTAAAAGGAGAGAGGGCAATGATAAACAGTATAGTTGTTGACGAAAACAGCAAAGCGTATTTTAACAACAAGGTGGACTTCTGCGTCGGAACAGGCAGAATGGGCTTGGCACTTCAAAAGGAATATTATGACCAGCTCAAGCTTGTCCAGGAGGAAATAGGCTTCAAGCACATCAGAGGACACGGTCTTTTCACCGACGACATGGCAATATACCATGAGTACGAAGAAAACGGCGAAACAAGGGTTGAATATAACTTTACATACTTAGACCTTGTTATGGACAGCTACAAGGAGTTAAATATAAAGCCGTTTATTGAGCTGGGCTTTATGCCCAAAAAGCTTGCAAGCGGCGAGCAGACGATATTCTATTGGCAGGGTAACACAACACCGCCGAAGGACTACAATATGTGGCGTGAGCTTGTAAAGGCTCTTTTAAACCATCTCATTGAAAGATACGGCGACGACGCATACAGCTATCCTATCGAGGTCTGGAACGAGCCTAATCTCCCGGGCTTTTGGTACAAGGCAGACATGAAGGAGTATTTCAAGCTGTTCAAGGAGTCATTTGAAGCGGTTAAGGAGGTCAGCGAAAGGTTTAAGGTGGGCGGACCTGCCATCTGCGGCGTCAGAGACGAGGAGTGGATAAGGGAGTTTATGCAGTTCTGCCGCAGCGAAAGGCTTGATATAGACTTTGTAACAAGGCATCACTACACAACAGAGTTCCCCGAGCCTGACGGTCACTACGGCTATGCAAAGCTGATGAAGCCGGAGGACGGTTTTGCAAATTTGCAGACAACAAGGGACATAATAGACAGCTTTGAAGAATATAAGGGTCTGCCTATTCACATAACAGAGTTCAACACCTCTTATATTCCCAACTGCCCGATTCACGATACAAACTTAAACGCAGCATATTTGGCTCAGCAGCTGTCACGACTGGGAGATGTAAACGAGTCCTACTCATATTGGACATTCGGCGATATCTTTGAGGAGCAGGGAGTTCCGTTTGCACCGTTCCACGGCGGCTTCGGCATGGTCGCAAACGGCTGCATACCCAAGCCGACCTTCTATGCGTTTAAGTTCTTCAAGGACTTAAAGGGCGAATGCGTGCACAAGGACGACAAGTCTGTAATTTTAAAGGGCAAAGACGGTTATAAGGCTGTTCTTTGGAACATTTGCACCAAGGGTGAGGACAAAACCGAGGACTTCGAAATCACCCTGCCTGCAAGCGGCGAATACTCTGTTATAGTTAAGACAGTAGATGAAGCTACCTGCAACCCGTTAAAGCTTTGGCACGATATGGGTGAGCCTCAAAGCTTAACAAAGGCTCAGACTAAGCTTTTAAGAGAATCAGCCAAGCCGCTTGTTACATCGCAGAGGCTTGCCGCCGACAAAAAGGCGACCTTATCGCTTTCACTCTCAAGAAACGCACTTGTTTATGTTGAGATTAATAAGTCCTTGCTCACACCGGACAGAGGATTTGATTACATCAGAGCTACCCAAACACTGTAAAAGCATTTTCAGGTGCGCTGATTCTGCATTTTTCTCTGAATGCTCTTGCAGAATCGACTGAAAAACCGTGATATAGCAAAAAGCTGCTTAAGAAAATGAATCTTGAGCAGTTTTTTTATTCATTTTTTGTTGACACGGCGGCGTAGATGTGTTACTATTATATTGAGAATATTTACAGTTAGAAGGATTAAACTTATGAGACTACAGATTGACGATGAAACACGCAGAGCTTTTTATGAGACGTTTGAAGAGAATAACAAGATAGATTCGAAGCTTTATCAAAGGTACGATGTTAAAAGGGGACTCAGAAACGCCGACGGCACGGGCGTTTTGGCAGGACTTACTAATATATGTAACGTTCACGGCTATGTTATGAACGAGGGCGAAAAGCAAAATATCGAAGGCGAGCTTTTCTACCGTGGCTACAATGTCAAGGATATCGTAGATGGCGTTCAAGGCTCAGACAGATTCGGCTATGAGGAGGTCGCATATCTTTTGCTCATGGGAGAGCTTCCTTCGCAGCATGAGCTTGCGGCATTTGAGCGTGCGCTGTCTAAAAACCGTGAGCTGCCGAGCGGATTCTTTGAGGATATGATTTTAAAGGCACCGTCGAAGAATATAATGAACAAGATTGCCCGTTCGATATTGGCACTGTATTCATATGAGGACAATCCCGAGTCCAAAACACCTGCCGAAGAGCTGTCCACTGCTATGTCGATTATCGCAAAGATGCCTGTTATCATGACATCGGCATATCAGGTAAAGCAAAGGGTGTATGACGGTAAAAGTATGTATATGCACCAGATACGCCCCGAGGAGTCCACAGCGGAGACAATTTTGTCGCTCCTGCGCCCGGATAGGCAGTTTACCTATGAAGAAGCAAAGCTGCTGGATTTAATTTTAATGCTTCATGCTGAGCACGGCGGAGGTAACAACTCAACCTTTGCCTGCCGAGTTTTGACTTCATCCGGAACGGACCCGTATTCTGCGTATTCCGCTGCGGTAGGCTCGCTTAAAGGACCTCGTCATGGCGGCGCAAACCTCAAGGTGCTTGAGCAGCTCGACTATGTCAAGGCAAACGTCAGAAATTGGTCTGATGAAGGCGAGATTGCCGACCTGCTCAGAAGAATAGTCCGCAAGGAAGCGTCCGACAGAACAGGACTCATATACGGCATGGGTCACGCCGTTTACACCTTGTCCGACCCGAGAGCGGTAATTCTTAAAAAGACCGCCTTTGAAATGGCTCAGGGGACAGAGTTTGAAGAGCAGTTTGACCTCTTAAACGCCATAGAAAAGCTCAGCCCCGAAATATTCAGGGCGGAAACAGGTCTTGAAAAGGCACTGTGCGCAAACGTCGATATGTACTCAGGCTTGTGCTACAGGATGTTAAAGATTCCTGAGGAGCTTGCAACTGCGCTGTTTGCCGTTGCAAGAATGGCAGGCTGGAGCGCTCATAGGTTTGAAGAGAAGCTGACAGGCGCAAGGATTATCCGTCCTGCATATAAGGCTGTCCGCAAGCCAAAGCAGTATGTTGAGATTTCTGACCGTCAGTAATTTTGCTTGCAACCGACAAATATTTGTGATACAATAGAACGAGGTATTAATTGCCTTGTTCTATTTTGATTTTGGGGGGATATCGGTTGAAAAGAGTGCTTTTGATGGCGATGGTATTTTTAATGCTGACAGGCTGCGAGGCGCTCACTTTTTCGGTTGACAAGCTCTTAAAAGCCCCAAATATAGCAGACGAGCAGGCGGCGATCCATCAGGCGCTTATTGAGAGCACGGGCAGATCGATAACCCTGGCATATCCAAGAAACGGCGACTATCTCTCGGCATTCGTCATAAGGGATATAGACGGCGACGAAACGGATGAGGCGTTGGTTTTTTATACGCCGTCGGGCTTTGTAAGCGAGCAAAATGTCAGGATAGCGGTTCTGGATAAGGATTCAGACGGCAAGTGGCACGCTATGTATGAGCTTGCCGGAAACGGAACGTCTATAGATACGGTGAGAGTGTCCGAATACGAGGGAGCTACCGACATCATAATCGGCTACGGCACTGCTTTATACGATGAGAACAGAGTTTCTATATACAGATACAAAAACGGAGTGTTGGCGTCGATTTTCGACGGGACTTACACAATGCTCGATTTGATAGACATAGATTCCTGCGGAGACGATGAAATTGTCACCATTAAAAAGCTGGGAACCGACGTTACCGTGAGTGCAATTAAAACCAAGGACGCTTTTATCAGCGAGGTAAAGCTGTCGGCAAGTGCCTCGGCGATTTCGGGGTTTAAGTTCGGCAAGCTTATGAAGGACGCACCGGCGCTGTTTGTAGACGTTGTTGACGAAACGGCGTCGCTTGTAACAGAGGTTGTAACCACGTCCGACGGAAGGCTTTGCGTTTTGTCGCAGGAGAATCAGCTTCCCGTTTATCTGACAAGGCGTTCGCAGGGCTATAAGTCTATGGATTTTGACGGCGACGGCATAGTTGAGGTCCCTGTTTTAACATCGTTTATGGGCTACGCCGATTTTATGTACGAGCCTGAGTTTATGACAATTTGGACGGCATACGACCCGCAGACCGGAGCCTTCAGGCATAAGTCCAGCTCATACTACAGCCCGGAGAGCGGCTATGTTTTCAAGCTTCCCAACAGATGGGTAAACTTTGTCACGGTTATAAAGGACAAGCAGACAAAGGAAATTACCTTCGTCAAGTATGACGCAGCAATTGAAAGCATATCCGATATGCAAAAGCTGATAAGCATTGCGGTAGTTGACCGTCAGAATGTCGGTTCATACATGAATAACGGCTATAATGTGGTTAAATCGGGAAGCGATTCGGCAATTATGGTAAAAACTCACGCCGACATTGATGAACCGCTGATGCTCACGTCCGATGAAATCAGCAGTAATATTTATAAGGTTGAAAAAAGCAGCGATATAATAATCCCTTAGCGGGGAAAGGAGCAGGACTGCGTGAGGTGCTTGCGCAGGTGACGGTATGAAGCGTATTCTTGTTTGCGAGGATGAGGACTCTATCAGAGAGTTCGTCGTTTTAAACTTAAAAAGGAGCGGCTATGACGTTGTCGATGTAAACTGCGGTGAAGCGGCAATAAAGGCGTTTGATGATGAGCACGGCAATTTTGATGCGGCGCTTTTAGACATAATGATGCCTGGTATAGACGGCTTTGCGGTCTGTCGGCAGCTGCGTGAGCGGAGCGATAAGCTCGGCATAATAATGCTGAGCGCAAAGTCTCAGGAAATAGATAAGGTGTCATCTTTGATGATAGGCGCAGACGATTACATCACCAAGCCCTTTTCAATTTCCGAGCTTGTCGCAAGGGTCGATGCAATATGCCGCAGGGTTGGACTTATTGATTCAAAATCCGATAAAATGAGTGAAATATGCTCAGGACCGTTTACACTCAACTTAAAGAGCCGCTTAGTTATGAAAAACGGCGTGCCTGTCGACTTGACTCAGGTTGAGTATCAAATAATGGAGTACTTTTTAAAAAATCAGAACACGGCGCTTGACAGAGTGAGCATACTGCGCCACATATGGGGCGAGAGCTACTATGGTGAGGAAAAGATTGTCGATGTTAATATAAGAAGAATCAGAATGAAGATAGAGGACGAGCCTTCAAATCCGAAATATATAATAACGATTTGGGGCTACGGTTATAAGTGGAACTCGGGTGAATGATTTATTCGCCGAATCGAAAGGGCAGGAAGATGTTTGTAAGAAGGCACAGCATAACAAGACGTTGGCTTGTGAACTCTTTAGGTATAGTTACGGCTGTCTTAGTAGTGGTAGAGATTTTAGCACTCGTTTTGGCACAGGGGTATTATACCTCCGCCGTTAAGCAGTATCTAAGCTCTAAAATAGACAGCATTACATCAACTCTTTCAAGGTATCAGTCGCCGCTCGGATATCGTCAAGAGGTGCGAAATATAATAGAGCGTTTTGATGAAAAGGAAAGATATGAGCTGATGGCAATCAACTCAAGCGGAAAGACGACTTTGACAAGCTCCGGATTTCAGCCGGCAGACTGGATGTTTTCTGACGATTATGAGGAGGCAAATAAGTCCCCCGATAAGGAATGCTGGCGAACAATCAGGCTTGAAAGCGGCGAAAAGGTGATGAGCTGCACCGCTGTTTTAACTGCTGCCACAAATGAGTACAGCGCAATAAGAATCCTGACATCTTTAGACGCCGTTGACTCCCAGATAATGCGAATAGCTATTATTTTATCCGCTGTTTTGCTGGGAATAATCCTTTTGATTATACTTTCGGGATTATATTTTATACGTTCAATTGTCATACCGGTAAGACAGATGTGCGATACTGCGAAAAAATATGCCGACGGCAATTTCAGCCAGAGGATAGACAGCGTCAGCGAGGACGAGATAGGCGAGCTTGCCGATTCAATCAACTATATGGCGACAGAGCTTGAAAACTCCGATAAAATGAAGAACGAGTTTATATCCTCGGTGTCGCACGAGCTGAGAACTCCGCTCACCGCCATAAAGGGATGGGGCGAAACGGTTTTGGAAATGCCTGACGACCGTGAAACAGTCGAAAAGGCGATGAAGGTTATAACGGGTGAAACAGAGCGTTTGTCAAACATGGTTGAGGAGCTTTTGGACTTTTCAAGGATTCAGGACGGCAGGCTGACGCTTCAAAAAAAGGTGTGCGACATCTTGGCAGAGCTTGGGGACGCAGTGCTGATTTATACAGAGCGAGCCAAGGACTTGGGAATTGACCTTAGATACTATGAGCCTGAAATGCTGCCGTTTGTATACGGCGACCGCTCAAGGCTTCGTCAGGTGTTTATAAATATTATTGACAACGCCATTAAGTATTCAAACCCCGGCGGAACTGTTTCTATCGAGGCTTACGAGCAAAAGGGCGAAATCGTTGTTTTAGTATCGGACACGGGAGTCGGAATCGCTCAGGCTGACCTTCCGAAGATAAAAAATAAATTCTATAAAGCCAACCACACAAGGCGAGGCTCGGGAATAGGCTTGGCAGTTGCAAACGAAATTATTGAAATGCACGAGGGAAGCCTGATAATAAACAGCGAGCTTGGCAAGGGAACAACGGTTATGATTACATTGCCGATATATAATGAGCAAAATGTAAAATAAATTTTCATGCGATATATTTTTGCCGGCTTCATATGAAGTCATGCGTGTTCCGAAAGGAAACGACTCGGGGTCGGCAAAAAAACTTGGGTCTTTAAGAAAGGAATGGTCATAAGAATGTCAAAGAAGAGTGATTGCGGCGAGAACGTCTGCAAGTTTAAGTCAAAAATCGGAGGTCAGGCGCTTATTGAGGGCGTTATGATGAAGGGAATAGATACCGAGGCGATGGCGGTAAGACTTCCGAACGGTGAGATTGATTTGGAGCAGTGGAAGCTTCCGAAGCAAAAGTGGTATAATAAAACTCCGTTTGTAAGAGGTCCTGTCAACTTTGTCAACACATTGATAGACGGCTACAGGTGCATTTCAAAGTCTGCGGACAAGTCTATGCAGGGTATCGAAGAAGAGCCGACAAAGTTAGAGCTTTGGTTTAAGGATAAGTTCGGCAAAAAGGACGAAAACGGAAACCCGATCAAGAAGGAAAAGCCGATAAGCGATGCGGTTATGGCTGTGGCGATGGTATTTTCGAGCATCATGGGCGTATTGCTTGCAGTGGGCTTGTTTATTCTTTTGCCGATGCTTGTAACAAAGGGCTTGACTGCTGTTTTTCCTAAGCTTGAGGGGATGTATTTTGTCAAGAACATCATTGAAGGCGTTATGAAAATTGCAATATTCATTTTGTACATTTGGATGACAAGCCTGCTCAAGGATATAAGAAGGACATATGAGTATCACGGCGCAGAGCATAAGACAATTTTTTGCTACGAAAACGGTCTTGAAATGACAGTTGAAAACGTCAGAAAGCAGAAGCGCTTCCATCCTCGCTGCGGAACATCGTTTATGTTTATCGTCATGATCATATCAATACTTGTCACATCGCTTTTCAGAATCCCTTGGGATATAGTTTGGCTGAGAGTTTTGCTCAAGCTTTGTATTTTGCCGATAATCGTCGGAATTTCATATGAGATAATAAAGCTTGCAGGTCGGTATGACAATATCTTCACAAGAATAGTTTCCGCACCCGGTCTTTGGATTCAAAGAATAACAACCCGAGAGCCTGACGACTCGCAGATAGAGGTTGCCATTGCGGCATTTATGCCCTGCATTCCCGAGGACAAAGAGCAGGACAGATGGTAAAGGACTGTTACGCTTCGGTCAAGAAAAGGCTTGCCCAAGCCGGCATTGAGGACTTTTCGTTTGAAACGGATGTAATATTTGAAGAGGTTTTTTCAAGAAGCTTTAAGCTTGACATGATGATCGGCAGGCTCGACCGCAAGGCGACTGACAGCGAGGTGTCAAGGCTTAACAGCATGGTGGAAAGAAGATGCAAGGGCGAGCCGCTTCAGTATGTCATCGGCAAATGGGAGTTTTACGGGATGGAGCTTTCAGTCGGAGACGGCGTGCTCATTCCGAGACAGGACACCGAAACGCTTGTCGACACAGCCTTTGAGCTTGTAAGGCAAAAAAGCAGCGTCAGGGCAACAGACCTGTGCTCAGGGAGCGGATGTATTGCCTTAGCTCTGGCTGAGCTTTTAAATAAAAACGGCACGCAGTACAAAATAACTGCCGCTGAGCTGTACGACAAGGCTTTTTATTACCTTGAAAAAAATGCTGATAGGTATTCATCTCTTAATGTAAGGGTGCAAAAGCTGGACGCTTTAAATCCTGACAGCTTGGCGGTTAATGGCTTAGATTTAGATATAATAACCTGCAATCCGCCTTATCTTGATGATGAAGATATGTCAAAGCTTCAGCGAGAGGTCAGCTTTGAGCCTAAAACCGCTCTGTACGGCAGCAGCGACGGCTTGGATTACTACCGTATAATATCAAGGGTGTGGAAAAACGCCTTGACCGACGGTGGGTATATAGTGTTTGAAATAGGATATAAGCAGAGTAAGGCGGTTGAAAGCATTCTTCAAGGCGAAGGGTATCACTCGGTGAGAACTGTTTCGGACAGTACGGAAAAGCCGAGAGTTGTTTTGGGACAAAAAACGTGCGGCAGCCGCTCGGAGTACGATTTTTCGGACTAATAAGTGTATACAAAATTTATAATATGTGATACAATAGCATCAACGGGCGAGAGTTCGCCGAAAAAACACTAAAATGCAGGGAAACCGAAGCACGAAAGTTCCTTTGCTCTGCAACGAAAGGATGTATATATTATGGCAATGAAAAAAACAGTTGAGAAAAAGACCGTTCCGACATCCACACAGTCTAAGGACGAAAAAAAGAAGGCTCTTGAAACGGCGATAGCCCAGATAGAAAAGGCATACGGCGCAGGAGCAGTTATGCGCTTGGGTCAAAATTCGACAATGAATGTCGAAGCTATTCCCACAGGCTCAATGACACTTGACATGGCTTTGGGCATAGGCGGAGTTCCGAGAGGAAGAATAGTTGAGATATACGGTCCTGAAAGCTCGGGTAAAACAACGGTTGCTTTGCATATAGTTGCAGAAGCTCAAAAGCTCGGCGGAGAGGTTGCGTTTATCGACGTTGAGCACGCTTTAGACCCTGTTTATGCACAGCAGCTGGGCGTTGACATCGATTCAATGCTTGTTTCTCAGCCGGATTCAGGCGAGCAGGCACTTGAGATAGCAGAAGCCTTGGTTCGCTCCGGAGCTATTGACGTCATAGTTTTAGACTCTGTTGCGGCGATGGTAACAAAGGCAGAAATAGACGGCGAAATGGGTGACACCCATGTCGGTCAGCTTGCAAGGCTTATGTCTCAGGCGATGAGAAAATTGACCGGTGTCATTTCAAAGTCAAACTGCGTTGCGATATTTATCAATCAGATAAGAGAAAAGATAGGCGTTGTTTACGGCAACCCCGAAACCACCCCGGGCGGACGTGCGCTTAAGTTCTATGCGTCTGTAAGAATAGAGGTCAGAAAGGGTGAAGCCATTAAGAGCGGAGCCGAGGTTTTGGGCAACAGAACAAGGTGCAAGGTCGTTAAAAATAAGGTCGCTCCTCCGTTCAAGGAAGCAGAGTTCGACATTATGTACGGCAAGGGAATTTCAAGAGTCGGAGAGGTTGTCGATATAGCAACCGAGCTTGACGTTATCCATAAAGCCGGCGCATGGTTCAGCTTTGAGGGCAACAAGATAGGTCAGGGACGAGACAACACCAAGCAGTTCCTTTTAGACCATCCCGACATTATGCTTGAGGTTGAGCAAAAGATAAAAGAGCAGAAGCAGGCTTTGGTTATGGCGTCAAATAAGGATAAAAAGGCAGCGACGCTCAGCCAAGCGGCAGCCGCAGCGGCAGGAGCTCAGAGCGCTCCCGAGGTTTCTGTTTTGGTTGAGCCTGACGATGATGATTTTGAGGAATTTACACCTGCCGAGTAATATCGTTAAAAAAGGAGCTTTTTTGTGCCTAAGATAACGTCAATAGAAAAATACAAGGGCAAAACGCTCAAAATAGAGCTTGATGAAGGCGAACCGCTGTTTATTCACAGCGATGTGGCGGCTGAGTTTAACCTAAACAAAGGACTTTCTGTTCCCGAAGCGGCGATTGAGGGAGTTGTTCACGCAAACGACTATCGCCGTGCCAAGGAAAGGGCGTTATATCTTTTAGACGAACGGGACTATTCCTATGTCGAGATGTTTAAAAAGCTTGAAACGAGCTACAGCGAGGATATATGCTATGAGGTTTTGAACCGTCTTTGCGAGCTTGGCTGCATAAATGATGCAAGGTATTCATTAAAGCTGGCTGAGCATTTCCTTGTGACCAAAAAATTCGGATACTACCGTGCCAAAGAGGAAATGCGCAGGAGAGGGATATCCCAAGAGCTTATAGATACGGCGCTTGAAGAATACTCGCAGGGCTCAAGTGAGCGGCTTGCCGAGGTTATTCAAAAGAAATACGCAAGGTATCTGACCGATGAAAAGGGCGTTAAAAAGGTAAAAGCGGCGCTTGTGCGCTTAGGATATTCGTTTGACGATATAAACAGTACGCTTAAAGAATTTATGGAGGATTAAACACATATGCCGACAACAGTGGGAATTGTTTCGCTGGGCTGTCCTAAAAATCAGGTGGACGCCGAGCATATAGCATATAACCTGCGTGAGCAGGGCTTTGAGCTTATTCAGGATGCGGCTTTAGCCGAGGTTGTTATAATAAATACCTGCGGATTTATTGAGTCTGCAAAGCAGGAGGCAATAGATACAATCCTTGAATTTTGCACACTTAAGCAGGAAAAAAGGATAAAGGCTGTTATTGTAACAGGATGCCTGAGCGAAAGATACCGTGATGAGATTTCAAAGGAAATCCCCGAGGTGGACGCAGTTGTCGGCTTGGGAGCAAATGAGCTTTTGGGCGAGATAATAAAAAAGGTTTTAAACAACGAGGGCAGAATCAATATGTACGGCGATAAGTATTCGCTTATCATCGATTCAAGGCGCATTATATCCACCGAAACCTTTGCATACATAAAGATAGCCGAGGGCTGCGACAATCACTGTACCTACTGCGCCATACCGTCAATAAGGGGTAAATACCGCTCAAGGCGTATGGAGAGCATAATTGAAGAGGCTAAGTGGCTGGCAAAGATAGGCTACAAGGAGATAATCTTAGTCGCACAGGACACCACACGTTACGGCGAGGATTTATACAAAGATTCAAAGCTGCCTGAATTATTGCGTGAGCTTTGTAAAATTGACGGCTTGAAGTGGATAAGAACTCTTTATTCCTACCCCGAGCGCATAACAGATGAGCTTATCGAGGTTATAGCCACAGAGCCGAAATGCGTTAAGTATTTAGATATACCTATTCAGCACTGCTGCGATGAGGTATTAAAAAGAATGGGCAGACGCTCGAGTGAAAAAGAGCTGAGAGAGCTTATTTCAAAGCTTCGGGCAAGGATTCCCGATATTATTATCAGAACAACGCTCATAGCAGGCTTCCCCGGGGAAACCGAGGAGCAGTTTGAAAAGCTATGCGAATTTGTCAAGGAAATGCGGTTTGACAGGCTCGGATGCTTTGCATACTCTCAGGAAGAGGGAACAGCCGCCGCACTTTTGCCTGACCAGATAGACGAAGAGGAAAAAGCAAGGCGTGCCGATATTGTGATGCAGGAGCAGATGCTTATAAGCGATGAAAAAACAGGCGAAATGCTCGGCGAGGTCTGTGAGGTAGTTGTCGAGGGCTTTGACAGGTATGCTGAGTGCTGGTTCGGAAGAAGCTCAAAGGACGTTCCCGAAATAGACGGCAAGGTGTTCTTTACATCGAAAAGACAGCTTTCCGTCGGGGAATACGTTTTTGTCAGGATAACAGACGTCATGGACTATGACCCGTTGGGCGAGGTCGTTGAGGAAAGCTGATATGAAAGGAAATACGCATATGAATTTACCGAATAAGCTGACTATACTTAGGGTCTTAATGATCCCGGCATTTGTTGTATTCGCACTTTGGCAGTTTACCGACTACAATCTTTTGATTGCATTGGTAATCTTCGCCCTTGCGTCGCTGACTGATATGCTCGACGGCAAGATCGCAAGAAAGTATAATCTTATAACCAACTTCGGCAAGTTTTTAGACCCTCTTGCAGATAAGGCGCTTGTTATGGCGGCACTTTTGGTGTTCGTTGAGATGGGATGGGTAAGCTCGGTTCCTGTTATGATTATTTTGTTCAGAGAGTTCATGGTGTCAGCACTCAGGCTTGTTGTAAAATCCGGAGACGGCGTAGTTGTTGCTGCCGGCTGGTTCGGCAAACTCAAAACTGCGTTTACAATGGTTGCAATAGTAGTTACATTGCTTCTTCACGGTCTTACAGCGGCAGGAATTTCACTTCCCGAAACCGGAGTTTATATCACCGACACCGTACTCATTTGGATAAGCGCGGCGCTCACCGCAGGGTCGGGAATACAGTACTTATGGGCATACAGAAGCGTTATAGATACAAACGACTAAACCAAAATCAACGTCATAAATTATTTTGAGTGGGAGCTTAGCTTGATATGAAAAAGCTTTTTACCGTATTATTTGCCGCAGTGGTTTTGTGCGCAGCTTTATGCTCCTGCGGCGGGTCGGATAAAAAATCTATGCACAGCGACCCTAAAGCAACACCCGAGGTATTAACTGTCGAGGAAGTTATAACCGATATGAAAATAGGATGGAATTTGGGCAACACACTTGACGCTCCGAACGGCGAGACATCTTGGGGTCAGCCCGAGACAACTAAGGCTATGATTGACACTGTTTGTGAATTAGGCTTCGGCACCATAAGAATACCCGTTTCATGGGGCAGACACGTCTCGGGGGATGACCATAAAATCGATAAGAAGTGGATGGACAGGGTTCAGGAGGTTGTCGACTGGGCTTTAGATAACGATATGTATGTTATCCTGAATTCTCACCACGACAACGAGTACTATTATCCGTCTAAGGAAAAGTCGGAGGAATCGGTAAAATATATTAATGACATCTGGACGCAGATTGCCGAGAGGTTTAAGGATTACGATCAGCACTTAATATTTGAGTCGATGAACGAGCCGAGGCTTTCGGGAACTCCTAACGAGTGGAGCTTTAACTCAAACGTGCAGGACTGTTTGGACGCCGCCGAGGTTATAAATCTATGCAATCAGGAATATGTCGACGTTGTAAGAGCGTCCGGCGGTAGGAATACCGACAGGTTTTTGATGGTAGCTCCGTATGCGGCAGCGCCTTATTCAGCACTTGCAGATGAGTTTGTACTTCCTAAGGATCCTTTCGATAAGCTTTTGCTGTCAGTCCATGCTTATACGCCGTTTGATATATGTATGGACAACGATTTATCCAAAAGGACCTTTACAGATCAGAGCAAGGCCGCTATAAACGACTTTATGGATAAGCTGAGCGATAAGTTTATCGCAAACGGCACAAGAGTCATAATAGGGGAGTGCGGAATTATCAATAAGGGTAACCCCGAGGACAGATATTTGTGGGGCGAGTATTTTGTTTCAAAGGCGAAGGAATACGGCATGATGTGCGTCGTTTGGGACAATGCGGCAGTGGAATTGGGCTCAGAAAACTACGGCATATTAGACCGCCGCAAGCTTAAGGTCTTCAGCGAAAGCGAAGAATACTTTAAGGGCTTAATGGCAGGCTTAAAATAAAGCGGCGCATATTATTTGAATATGGGCTTTGAATCTTTATATGAATGGGGTAGGAAAAATGAAAAAACAATTTGCAGCACTTTTGGCGGCGGCAATGCTGCTTGGCTTATGCGGATGTACTCAAAGCAACGAAAAAACTCCGCTCGAAACACCATCGGACTCAGCAAATGAGCCGTTGGTGACAACCGTTGCTACAGAAAATGATGTCGGCACTGATACACCCGAGTCGATTGAGACAGAGCCGACAGCAACCGAAGCGTCCACAGAAGCGGCGGAGGAAACTACAGAGCTGACAACGTCAGCTGTCACAGAGCAAACCACCGAGCCTGTAACAACCGTCACTACTCAGGCAGCTACAACTGCTTCGGAGATGACAACCGAATCGGTTAAGATTCAGCCTGCCGATGGAGTAATGTATGCGCTGTCAGACGTAAACGTCAGAAGGAGCGCTGATTCTTCGTCCGAGCGAATGGGTCACTTGAGCAAGGGCGACAGCGCAGTGATAACAGGTGTGACCGACAACGGCTGGACGAGAATAAAGTTTAAGAACGGGGAATACTTTGTAAATTCTAAGTACCTAAGCGATAAAAAGCCCGAAGCAGTCACCACTGCCGCAGCTGTTACCACGGCTAAGAAGACCGAGGCTCAGACAAAGGCGTCAGAGGTATCGGAAAAAGCTCCGACCGGTAAAAGCAGCTTGACGATATCAGGCGAGTTTATTGATTCTAAGGATTTGGGCTATAAAATTTCCGGCTCGCTTTCAAAGGCGTATAAGACTGTCGGAAACTCTAATCCGATATCCTCAAATATTTTCTTTGCCGACCCGACAGCTGTTGAATACAACGGACGACTGTATGTATACGGCACCTGCGACAGTCAGGAGTTTGTTAAAAACGGCAAAAAGGGTTCAAATACATACGGAAGCATAAATACGCTCGCCTGCTTCTCGACAGACGATATGAAAAACTGGACGTACCACGGAGATATTCCTGTCAAGGATATCTGCAAGTGGACTTGGTGCTCTTGGGCACCGTCGATAGTTAAAAAGGACAATGCTCAGGGCAAAACCGAGTTCTTTCTATACTTTGCCAACAGCGGAGGCGGAATAGGTGTTATGAAATCTGATTCACCGACTGGTCCTTGGATCGACCCAATAGGAAAGCCGCTTGTCAGTCCTAACACAAACGAGCTTTCAAGCGATCCGGTATTTTGGTGCTTTGACCCCGGCGTAGTTGTCGACGATGAAGGAACAGGCTGGCTTGCTTTCGGAGGCGGCGACCCCATGCACGACGGCGAGTCAGGTCTGCAAACAGGCAATTGCCGAATAGTAAAGCTCGGCGATGACATGGTTTCTCTGGCGTCAAAAATGGTTGTCATTGAAGCGCCCTATCATTTTGAAGCCAATGAACTTAACTACATAAACGGTAAATTTGTCTTGACCTACTGCTCAAACTGGTTCGCAAGAGATGAGTGGAGCAATAAGTATAAGGCTGCAAAGCCGGAGCTTTGCACAATGTGCTATATGGTATCAAGCAATCCGCTTAAGGCAAGCAGCTGGGAGTATAAGGGCGAGTATGTCAAGAACCCCACCGGCTACGGATATCCTTTCAGCAACAATCACACCCATATGCACAAGTTCGGCGACAAATACTATTTGTTCTATCAAAATGTATTGCTGCTTAAGAATATGGCGTTAAGTGGAGCTGACGGCTACAGAAGTGTCGGAGTTGATGAAATCGAAGTCAACGAAAAGACACTTGAGTTTAAATTCAAGCGTATGTCCGACAAGGGAGCAGCTCAGATTAAAAACTACAATCCGTTTGCCGTTTCACAGGCTGAAACCTGCAATGTTGCTGCGGGAATAGATTACAAAAAGAGCGCAGGCAGATTTGTCGTTACTACAACTAAAAACAGCTGGAGCGTTATAAGCGACGCCGACTTTAAGGACGGTGCAAATCAGTTTGCTGCGTCGGTAAAGGGCAAGGGAATAATAGAGCTGAGAATCGACAAAGCGGACGGCGAAAAGATTGGTCGGATTCAGTTTGATACAGGCTCGGACTTCAAGACTGTAGTCGGTGAATTGACTAAATCCGTAAGCGGAACTCACGACCTTTATTTTGTGTTTGGCGGCAAATTCGAGTTTGACGAGTGGCAGTTTGCCAAATAGAATAAAACAAGCCCTAAGCTCAAAGGAAAGTGTGGAAAAGGGAATCACCGCAAAATCGCTTAGGTATGGATTTTGCGGCGATTTCTTGAATACTTTTAGATTTGAGTTTAGTATAAAAGCAGAACAATAATATAAGCAGGGAGGTTTGGCTATGAAAATACAGTTTATAGGTGCTGCTCATGAAGTTACGGGAAGCTGCACAATGCTTACGATAAACAATAGACATTATTTAGTTGATTGCGGCATGGAGCAAGGGCGAGATGTTTTTCAAAACATTTCCTTGCCGGTTCCGGCGTCAAGCATAGAAGCTGTTTTTATTACGCACGCACATATTGATCATTCAGGAATGTTACCCAAGCTTTATAAAGATGGTTTTAAAGGTTTAATATATGCAACTGATGTGACTTGCGACTTGTGTAATATAATGCTTCGTGATTCTGCACACATTCAAGAATCCGAAGCTAAGTGGCGTTCCAGAAAATCAGAACGAGCAGGTGGAGAGATAATTGAGCCGGTTTATAATATGAACGATGCTTTAGGCGCAATTTCTCTTTTTAGACGATGTGCTTACGGAGATATCGTTTGTGTTGATGAGGGTATTTCTCTGCGGTTTACTGACATAGGGCATCTCTTAGGCTCAGCTTGTATCGAGATATGGCTTACAGAGGATAATACACACAAAAAAATTGTTTTCAGCGGTGATGTGGGTAATACCGGTCAGAGAATCATCTGCGATCCAAAGCAAGTCGAGGAAACTGATTATTTGGTTATCGAATCTACATACGGCAACAGGCTTCACGAAGGCGACAGAAAAGATTCCGTTATATCGCTCGCCGCATATATTCAAAAAGCATTTGACAGGGGAGGAAGCGTTGTAATTCCCTCATTCGCCGTTGGCAGGACACAGGAAATGTTATATGCCATCAGAGAGATAAAAGATAAAGGCTTAGTTACCGGTCATGATAATTTCCCTGTTTATGTAGATAGTCCCTTGGCAAGCGAGGCAACTTCGATTTTCATTCAATGCAATCCGGTATGTTTTGACGAGGAAACTATGGCGCTGATCAATAAGGGTATTAATCCTATTTGGTTTGACTGCCTTAAAATCACTGAGTCCTTAGAGGAGTCAAAGCTCATAAACCTTGATGAAACTCCAAAGGTTATTATTTCGGCAAGCGGAATGTGTGAAGGAGGAAGAATCAGACATCACTTAAAGCACAACTTGTGGAAAGACAGCAATATCATTCTCTTTGTAGGTTATCAAGCCGAAGGTTCGCTTGGCAGACGGCTTTTAGACGGAGTGCGGTCGATCAAGCTGTTTGGAGAGGAAATTTCTGTAAATGCTGAAATTGCGAATTTGCAAGGTACAAGTGGGCATGCTGATAGAAATGGGCTTGTAAAGTGGATTGAAGGCTTTAAGAAAAAACCGGGGCTTATTTTTGTGAATCACGGCGAAGCGAAAGCCTGTGAGGATTTTAAGGATTTGCTCTGCAGCTTGGGCTATAATTCCGTTGCTCCATACAGCGGTGCTGAATATAGTTTAGCCACGGGAAAATTGACATTATATGCAGAGGGCAAGCCTGTAGAGCACATAGAACGTTATGATGGCGGCGGTGACAGAGCAAGATATATTTATAAGAATATGGTATTGCAGGCCGAGCAGTTATTGGCTATGGTACAGGCAAGACAAGGACGTTCAAATAAGGATAATGCGAAATTGACCTCGCAAATAAGGTCTTTGATAGAAAAATGGAAGGACTAAAATATTATGAGGATTTGTGTTTATGGAGCTGCAAGCCCTACGATTGATAAAGCCTATATGATGGAAACAGAGAAAATGGGCGAGGAATTGGCGCGGCGAGGACATGGTTTAGTATTTGGCGCAGGCGCTAACGGTCTTATGGGAGCAGCTGCACGAGGCTTTAAAAGGGCAGGGGGCAATATTATCGGCGTTATACCCAAATTCTTTGAAGCTGAAGCTGTTGAGGAAATCTATGCTTACTGTGATGAGTTGATTATGCCTGATACTATGCGGGAGAGAAAGCAAATTATGGAGGACAAAGCGGAAGCATTTATCATCGTTCCGGGTGGTATCGGAACTTTTGAGGAATTCTTTGAAATATTAACACTCAAACAGCTTTGCCGTCATAAAAAGCCGATTGTATTATATAATCTTTTCGGATATTACAATGAATTAAATGCAACTATGATTAGTGCGATAAACAAGGAATTTATAAAGGATAACTGCAGGGAGCTTTATTTTATTTCTGATAACTTAGCGGAAATCATCAAGCACATAGAAGCTTCGGTGCAAAAAGATTATACAATTAAGGATTATAAAAACGGTTGATTGATATATCATAATTTCGAAGAGCGCTGCCTTGCTTTTGGATCAGCGCCCTTTTTGATGTTATATCAAACTCAAACATGAAAGTGCAGTGTCACTGACCCAATTGTAGACAAAAATATTGACACTGAATAACTACGCCATGTATTCAGTGTCAATATTATATACAATTTCTAACGGTGAAAATTATTAACTTCATTCTTACTTGTGATATCTTGCATTGGCGTTTATAGAGAGCGCTCTGTATATCTGCTCCGATAGCATCACTCTTGCGAGCTGGTGTGGAAATGTCATTTTGGACATGGAAAGCTTAAAATGCGAGCGTTCCTTGATTGATTTTGCAAGTCCAAAGGAGCTTCCTATGAAAAAGTTAACCGTTGAAAAGCCCTGAATCGATGCATTATCGATAATCTTTGCAAGCTCTTCGCTCGATATTATCCTTCCCTCTATGCACGCTGCTATGTTATAGGTGTGATTTTGGTTCAGATACATTTCCATTGCCTTGGCTTCCAACATAAGAGCCTGTTCGATTTCTTTATCTGACGGCTTATCTGAAAGCTTAGATTCCGAAAGCTCGATTATATTTACAGACGCATACTTTGTGATTCTTTTTGCATATTCGGCGACAGCCTCACGCCAAAAGCTCTCCTTGAGCTTGCCGACGCATATTATATTGATCGCTGTCAAAATGTCACCACCATGCCGCTCGTCTCTATCGGAGCTATGTATAATAAGTAATCTTTATTTCTGGATACATCAGCGCCAAGCTCACGCATGAGTGTGTTTTCAGCTATCTGAGGCGTGTTATTTTCGCGGCTCAGATGTCCCAAAATGATCCTTGTCGTTCCGCTCTCAATAAGCTGTCTTACTTCCTTTGCGCTGTTTATATTTGAAAGGTGTCCGTTGGCTGAAGCAATTCTTTGCTTTAGGTAATACGGATAAGAGCCTGTTCTGAGCATTCTTTCATCATAATTTGATTCAAGCAAGACTAAATCAGACCCGTTTAAACAGCTGTGAACGTCCTCCGTTATATGACCGAGGTCGGTGCAGACGCACATTTTTTTGCCGTCGGGAGTGATGATTTTGTATCCGACGCTTTCAACGGCATCGTGAGGTGTGTGAAAGGATGTGACGCTGTAGTCATCTATAATGCACTCCTGACCTACCTCACAGCCCTCGCCGGTGGATGAAATGTGACCGTTTTTTATAAGCCAATCCATGGTTTTGGGTGCGGCGTAAACGGGAACCTTGTGCGCCTTTGTAAAGACCTTAAGCGACGATATGTGGTCGGAGTGGTCGTGAGTTATAAATATCGCCTTGACGGCGTCTGCGGATATTTCGTTTTGCGCAAGCGCAGCTGTCAGGCGTTTGCAGTTTAAGCCTGCATCTATTAAGATTCCGCCGGACGGCGAGCCTATAAAGCAGGAGTTGCCTGAGCTTGATGAAAAGAGAGGGTAAACTCTCGCCAAGATAACACGTCCTTTTTATGCTACTGTTTTTTTAGGCAGGTAATAAGCTGTATGCCGCCCATAGCCCTGCCTAAAGGTAGATATATGATTAAAATTATAATACTGCGTATACATCCCGAGCTTTAAGGATATATACGCAGTCAGATTTTATCCGATTTTTCTTGTTATATCATAGTCGGACATTCTTTTTATATCTGCTCCGATGGAATTAAGCTTAGCGTCTATATTCTCATAGCCGCGCTCGATGTGGAATATGTTTTCGACTACAGTAGTGCCGCTTGCCATCAGTCCTGCGATTACAAGTGCTGTTCCGGCTCTGAGATCGGTCGCTCTTACAGTAGCTCCGGTTAGCTTCTCAACTCCCTGTATGACGGCTGTTGTGCCTTCAACGGTTATCTCGGCGCCCATTCTTCTCAGCTCGCTTACATAGCGGAAGCGGTTGTCGAATATATCGTCGGTTACAATGCTTGTCCCCTCGGCGGATGTCAAAAGGGTTGAAAACTGCGGCTGCATATCAGTAGGGAATCCGGGATGCGGCAGGGTTTTGACAGTCGTTTTAAGAAGCGGACCGTCTACATATACATGAACGCTTTCGTCAAACTCCTCAACTGTTGCACCGACTGCACGAAGCTTGGCGGTTATCGACTCAAGGTGCTTGGGAATGACATTTTTAATCCAAACGTTGCCCTTTGTGGCGGCGGCGGCAACCATATATGTGCCGGCTTCAATCTGGTCGGGGATGACGGTGTAGGTTATTCCCTTGAGAAAATCAACGCCTCTTACCTTTATAACGTCAGTACCTGCTCCCATAATATTTGCGCCCATCGAGTTTAAAAAGTTTGCAAGGTCGACAATGTGCGGCTCTTTTGCTGCGTTTTCAATGACGGTAAGCCCCTTCGCCTTGACAGAAGCGCATATAGCGTTGATAGTTCCGCCGACTGTGCACTTATCGAAGAAAAATGTGTTACCTATCAGCTCGTCAGCTCGAAGGCTGACAATGCCGCCGTCTATCGAATGCTTTGCGCCCAAAGCAGAAAATGCCTTCAGATGCTGGTCTATAGGTCTGTCGCCGAGGTCGCAGCCGCCCGGAGGCGGTACGTCGGCTCTTTTGAATCTTCCAAGGAGAGTTCCCATAAAGTAGCTTGAAGCTCTTATAGACCTTGCAAGCTCATACGGCACAACAGGGTCTGAAATTCCCCTTGTGTCGATTCTCATGGTGTTTTTATCGATTATTTTTATGCTTGCGCCCATTTCGTAGAGAATCTTTAAGCAGATGCTTATATCGCTTATCTCGGGGACGTTTTCTAAAACAACAGGCTCGTCCGCAAGGATTGTAGCCGCAACTATAGCCACAGCAGCGTTTTTTGCGCCGCTTATTGAAACTTCTCCATGAAGCGGCTTTCCGCCGTTGATAACAAACTTATCCATTTATATCTCCTAAAGTGTCTTAAGCCTGTTCGCATAGGGCACTTACTCTATCATAATTTATTTTAATTATTGTATCACATATTAACCAAAATTACAATTACATTTTCGTTACAAAATAAAAAAGTTTTTTGGTTGTTTTGTCTCAACGAAGGTCATAAGGTGGCTTTTTTCGATATAATTATATAAAAATATGAAAACGGCAAGCTGCACGGATACACGGAGTTTGTGTCAAAATCCTTTTACATTCCTTGACAATAATCTATTTAGCGGTTATAATTTAATCAATACTTCAATGTGAAAGGACGAATTAACTATGAATATTTGTCAGACTAAAACTTACTTAGGAATAGAATTCGGTTCGACAAGAATAAAGGCTATACTTGTCGATGATAAAAGCGCAGTAATTGCTTCAGGCGCACATGATTGGGAAAACCGCCTTGAAAACGGCGTTTGGACTTACTCCCTTGAGGATATTAAGGGCGGCTTGCAGGACGCATATGCAAAGCTCGCTGCCGACTTTAATGAAAAATACGGCGAACCGCTTACAACTGTCGGCGCAATGGGCTTCAGTGCAATGATGCACGGCTATATGGCTTTCGATAAGGACGGAAAGCTTTTAGTACCGTTCAGAACCTGGAGAAACACAATAACAGGCGAGGCAAGCGCAAAGCTTACCGAGCTTTTTGGCTTCAATATTCCTCAGCGTTGGAGCATTGCTCACCTCTATCAGGCAATCTTAAACGGTGAGGAGCACGTTAAGGATATCAGCTATGTTTTGACATTGGCAGGATACATCCACTATATGCTCACAGGAAAGAAGATTTTGGGCGTCGGCGAGGCTTCGGGTATGTTCCCGATTGATTCAACAACAGGCAAGTTCGACGCTGAAATGATGCAAAAGTTTGATAAGCTTATCGCAGACCATAGCTTTGGCTGGACCTTGGGCGATGTTTTGCCGGAGGTAGCCACAGCAGGCGAATGTGCAGGACATTTGACAGAGGACGGAGCTAAGTTTATCGACCCGACAGGCACCTTAAAGGCAGGAATAGCTTTGTGTCCCCCTGAGGGAGACGCAGGAACCGGCATGACCGCTACAAACAGCGTAAGAGTCAGAACAGGTAATGTTTCAGCAGGTACATCCGTATTTGCGATGATAGTCTTAGACAAGGCTCTTTCAAAGCTTCATCCCGAGATTGATATGGTAACTACTCCCGACGGTATGCCGGTTGCAATGGTTCACTGCAACAACTGCTCAACCGACTTGGACGCTTGGATGAGAATATTTGCCGAGTTCGCCGAGCTTTCGGGTCACCCGATCAAAAAGCCTGCTCTTTATGATATGCTTTTGATGAACGCTATGAACGGCGACTCCGACTGCGGCGGTATGGTTTCCTGCAACTACTTCTCAGGTGAGCATATAACCCACTTTGAAGAGGGCAGACCCATGCTCTTGAGAAGCCCCGAATCAAGCTTCACACTTTCTAACCTCATAAGAAACAACCTCTTCTCAGCTCTTGCAACCCTTAAAATAGGCATGGATATACTTCTCTCTGAAAATGTCGAGATAGACAAGGTTTTAGGTCACGGCGGATACTTCAAGACCAAGGGTGTCGGTCAGAAGCTTTTAGCTGCCGCTATGAACACTCCTGTTTCCGTTATGGAGACAGCAGGTGAGGGCGGAGCCTGGGGCATGGCAGTTCTTGCTCAGTATATGTGTCTCAAGGGCGAAAACGAGTCCTTGGCTGATTACCTCGACAACAAGGTATTTGCCGGCATGGAGTCTATAACAGAAGCTCCGGCTGAGAGTGACGTTGCAGGCTTCAACGCTTACATCGAGCGCTACAAGAGAATGCTCCCTGCTGAAAAGGCAGCTGTTGAAAGCTTTTAATTAAAGTAAATCTTGCTGATAATTCCGCCGCAGTTTTGACTGCGGCGGAAAGCTGTTTTTACATAAAAAACTGTGCGGCGTCAAAAAGTGTCGGACAATCGGGAAAGGAAAGATCATAAAATGAAAAGCAAGCTGTTATTTTACTTAACTGCGTTTATAACCGGACTGTCGGTCATGGCTATAGAGCTTGGTGCTTCAAGGCTTATGGCACCTTATTTTTCGTCCTCGCAGATAGTTTGGACGATAATTATAGGAACTATAATGATAGCCATGGCTTTGGGAAACGTTATAGGCGGACGAATGGCAGATAAGCATAAAACACCGGACAGGCTTTTCATATGGCTTTTTGCGGCGGCGACATGGACAATGCTCATACCGCTGTTCGGTAAGTTTATAATATCGGGAACGGCACTGGTTTTGGCTCTGTTTGTCACAAAAAACTACCTTGTTGTTGCGGCATTCGTCAGCGCTATTCTTGTATTCGTGTTCCCGTTGATGGTGATGGGAATGGTTACGCCAAACTTAGTCAAATACGCCGTTTCAAACCTTGAGGAAAACGGCAGAACCTGCGGCATAATTGAAGCCTGCAATACAATAGGCTCGATTATAGGAACGTTTTTGCCCACGTTTGTGACAATTCCATATGTCGGAACGTCTATGACGTTTATAATATTTGCTTCTGTACTCTATGCCGTTTGCCTTGCCTACTTCTTTTTTCGCAAGAAGAAAAGGGCGGTTTGCTCGGCAGTAACGGCGATTGCGCTTGTTATCGGTCTTGCGTCGAGCAATATAGGTACGGCGTTTTGGGCTGACAACATCGTATATGAAGGAGAGTCGATATACAACTACCTAAGGGTTGAGGACTCCGACGATTCGCTTATATTTTCGACAAACGTGCTGTTCGGAGTGCAGTCGATAAAGAATAAGGAGCCGGGGCTGACAGGTATGTTTTACGACTACCAGTTAGCAGGAGCTGTCATGACAGGCGCAGGAGAAAATGATGACGTATCCGTGCTCATCTTAGGCTTGGGAACAGGGACATATGCTTCCCAGTGCGACTACTATTTCGGTCTTAAGGATATTGACGGCGTTGAGATAGACCAAAGCATTATAGATTTGTCACATGAATATTTTTCGCTTCCCGAATGCGTTAATACTTACGCCGAGGACGGCAGAGCGTTTATCGCCCGAACCGACAGGAAATACGACGTCATAGCCGTCGACGCTTATCAGGACATAACGATACCGTTTCAGATGTCGAGCGTAGAGTTCTTCACCGAGGTCAAAAACCATCTCAATCAGGACGGCGTTTTAACTTTAAACATGAATATGTTCACAAGCGATGAGGGCGGAATAAACGACTACATTATAGGAACGGTTTCAAACGTTTTTGAAAACGTTTATACCGTCAGAGCCGGCGATAACCTTGTGCTTTTTGCCTCAAATGACTTTGACTGCAAGCTCCGGCTCGAAGAAAAGCTCGACAGCATTGAGGACATACGCTTGAGAAGCTTTATGTCAAGAGTACAGCGTGACTGTGAAGCGGTTGAAAAATCCGATTATATTCTGACGGACGATAAAGCACCGGTAGAGCTTTTGAGTATGCGTGCTTTGGATGAAATGGTGTCCGAGGAGCTTGACGATATGAAGAAAATGATTGAGGGCAAGGGGATTAAGGAGCTTTATGATATGCTGGTTGAGGGGTAGCACCGTTCATCAATTATAAATTATCCAATAAAATCCGCCGCAAAATCGCATTAACGCAGATTTTGCGGCGGACTTTTCGGCTGTTATATTTCAGCAGTTTACTTTAAATCAGAATCGGTATTAGTATCAGCATTAGTTCCAGCGTCCGAAGCTGTTTTTGGTTTTGCCACCATAACGCCCAATGCTCTGGGAAAGTTTTCTATGACTGAAACGGTGTGTTCTCCGCCGTTTTCGCCATCCAACGTCCAAGCCAAGGGGGCTTCCGACCTTATAGTAATCTTAGACGTTTTAAAGCAGTCGATAAATTCATTGTCGTATTCCTTCTTGAGAACAGCGGCTATGATTTTGTTTAAGTCGGCGGCGTTTTTGGGCTTTCTGACTAACAGAACCTCAAAAAGACCGTCGTCGAGCATAACGCTGTCGGAAATAAGACTTTTAAAGCCTGCGACGTGCACTGTGTTGGTGATAAGACCGAGCAAATACTCGCCCTGACCGCAGCGCTCTTCGGATTCAAAGCTGATTTTAAAGGAGGTTATTGTGGGAAGGGCCGCTATTCCCTCTAATATATACGCAGCAAAGCCGAGACTGTTTTTTACATCCTGAGGGGTGCTGTAGGAAACCTCGGTAAGTGTTCCGAAGCCTGCGACGTAGGTAAAATACCGTTCCTGAAGCCGACCCATGTCGCAGCGGAAGGGGATACCGCTTATGGCAGTCTCGGCGGCGGTCATGATTTTTGTCGGTATGCCGACTGAGTGGGAAAAGTCGTTTGTAGAGCCGCAGGGAATGTAGCCGAAATTGCCGTCGAAGCCGGCACTCATCATTCCGTTTACAGCTTCGTTTAACGTTCCGTCTCCGCCGGATATGACCAGCTTATCGTATAAACGGCAGGATTCTGCGACAGTGTTCATGCAGTCGCACCTTGCCTGAGTTGGATGACAGGTGACGTCGTAGCCAAGCTTTGTATATAGGTCTACGATATCTGCAAGCTTCTTTGATATCATCTGCTTACCGGAATTGGGGTTATATATAAATAAAAGCTTCTTGTTCATATAGAATATCCTTTTGATGAGTTATTTTCGATAGTAAGAGTAATGAGCAATAACATACCGCTTTTCACCGCTGTAGTCGTCTGTTCCGCTTATTTCAACACCGTTTCCGCTTAAAAGCTCAGCCACGACAGAGCCTTCGATTCTGCATCTGAACACCTCATGAGCCTCGCACATGACGACTATAACGTCGTTTAAAACGGCTATTCCTCCGTTCTTGCCCAAGATTCTTTCTACGCCGTCGACACGTTCTACTGCGTATTGAAGCGGCTTTCCGTCGAATCGGGCAAGCTCCTTTTTGGATAGTGCGTATTTGTCCTTTTTCTTAAACAGTGCCATAAATACTCAACCTCCGCAAAGCTCTATAAGCTTTTTTATTTCACGACTGAGCCTTGCAATGGGAAAGCCCACTATATTGTAGTAGTCGCCGGATATCTCCTTGACAAACAGTGCGCCCTTGTCCTGAATGCCGTATGCTCCGGCTTTATCAAGCGGTCGGCAGGAGCTTATATAGCTTAGAATCTCGCTGTCTGAAAGCTCATAAAATGTAACCGATGTTTTTTGCGAAAACGACAGAGTCCTTCCTTTATACGACAGGCATACGCCGCTGACAACCATGTGCGTTTTTCCTGACAATGCCCTCAGCATTAAAAACGCTTCGGCTTCATCCTTTGGCTTGCCCAAAACAGCACCGTCTATTATTACAACAGTATCACAGCCAATGACTAAAGAGTCCTTGTTGCCTTCAGCAACGCAAAGAGCCTTTTTAACCGCCAAATGCTCGGCTGAGTCAAAAATGCCTATGCCGTCCGGCAAAATTTCATCACAGCTCGGTTTAATGACCGTGAAGTCGTCTGTTATATATTTCAGCAGCTCACGCCTTCTCGGTGACTGCGACGCCAATATAATGGTTAAGCTTTCCATACTCATCGTCCTTTCATGGATATTTTAGCACAAACTTATCTCAAAATCAACTTGACACAGGCACTGTTTGCGAATTATAATAGCTTTATTCATTGTGTGCGGTATAATATTGATTTTAGCTTAGGGCGGCGTCAAAAATCAGCCGATATATGACCGATGTGTTTGCAAAGCTTTTTGAGCATGATGATGTAATTTATTTTATACTGCATGGGAAAGGAACTGTATGGATTTAGTTATAGATATATTTTTAGACGCGCTGCTTGACACGGCGAAAATGCTTCCGTTTTTATTCGGAGTGTATTTGCTGATTGAGTACTTAGAGCATAAGGCGTCGGACAAGTTTGCCGCTGCGCTCAGGCGTTTGGGACCGTTCGGTCCTGTGGGGGGTGCGGCGTTCGGCTGCATTCCACAGTGCGGCTTTTCCGTTGCGATAACTAATTTGTTTTCGGGAAGATTAGTCAGCCTCGGAACATTAATAGCTGTTTATATAGCGACGAGCGACGAGGCAATACCTATTCTTTTGTCTAACCCACAGAGTGTTAAATATGTTTGGCGGCTGATTTTGGCGAAGCTTGTCATAGCTGTTTTGGCCGGACTTTTAGTCGACGCAGTGCTCAAGTTCTTCCGCAAAAAGGGCAACGAGGAGAACGAGCCTTATGCTGATTTATGCGAAAACTGCGGCTGCGAGGATCACGGAATAGTATATTCAGCGTTTAAGCATACTGTGCAGATCTTCATTTTCCTTTTCATAGTATCACTTGCACTCGGCTTTGCCATAAATCTTTTAGGTGAGGAAAGACTGAACTCCATTTTGATGACAGACAGCGTCTTTCAGCCGTTTTTAGCGGCGCTTATCGGATTGATACCTAACTGCTCAGCGTCTGTTATATTGACAAATCTGTACGTCTCGGGCAGCTTGTCCTTCGGCTCGGTTGTCGCAGGGCTTTCAACAGGCGCAGGACTCGGACTTGTCGTTCTCTTTAAAACCAACAAAAATATTAAAGAAAACATAGCCATAACCGTACTTTTGTATGCGATCGGTGCGTTGAGCGGTTTGGTTATAAATTTAGTAATGTGAAAGGCAGGATTTATATGATAGACTATAAATACGATACACAGCTGTTAATTGAAGGCAAGGGTCTTGACGAGGATGAGATATACGACTATATCGCCGAGAATTTTCAAGGCGACAGCCTTTTGGCAATAGGCGATGATGACATTATAAAGCTGCATTACCACACCAACGAACCGTGGAAGGTGCTTGAGTATTGCGCTTCCTTGGGCGAAATCTTTGATATAGTTATTGAGGATATGTCAAGGCAGGCTAAAGGACTTAAAGGATGAAAGCTAAAAAATCTCTTCGAGAATTAACTCGGAGAGATTTTTTTCACAGCGCTATGCTGCTTTCCCGTCAAGCTGTAGTAAGGTCTACAGTCTGATGCCGACATTATTTCATCGGTTCAATATAGGATATCGGGTCAACCCATGCGCCTTGGTGCTTGACTGCAAAGTGCAGGTGTGAGCCGAGGTCGGATTCGATATCTGCCGTATTGCCTACTGTTCCTATAACGGTTCCGGCGCTGACGCTGTCTCCGATGTTGACGCTGATGTCGGGCGACAGACCGTAATAGCAGCCGATGACGGTTTCACCATGGTCGATGACAACACAGTTGCCCCAGAGCGTATCGCTGTAGATTTCCTTGACAGTTCCTGCGGTCATAGACTTAACGCTTGTCCCTGCGTCCGCAGAGATGTCTACACCGTCGTGAGTCTTCCAAACACCGCCCGTTGACTTGACAAGCTCGCCCCACGAAAACTCGGTGAGGATGTCTCCCGATACCGGCATCATCTTTGCCTGCTCATAGAATAAGGCTTGAAGCTCGTTGGTTACATCCTGAGCAGGTGCTTCGGGTGTGACGACAGTCGGCGCATCGAGATTATCCTTTTCGACATTTGTCACAGGATTGTCGACGGCGTTTGAATCGATATCGGGGATAAATATCTCGCTTCGGTCAGGGATGAGGTTTTGCGTCAGCGAACCGACGGCAGCCTTATAGCCTGCCACAGTTGCCGCACCAACGGCAAGTATGCCGACGCATAGCGCTATATACATACCCTTGCCTGCCAATCCGCTGCGTTTGAATTTTAGTTTTTTCATACTGCACTCGCTTTCTTCGGCATAATTTAATGTACTATTTATACCGCCGATGCAAATCGACCGTATCTGTCCCGTGCCGTCGGGGAAAACAGCCGGCAACTTTCGTATAGCTGTTTATCTAAGCTAAGTATTAGCAATTATTCTTCTTTTATACAGCAAAAGCGAAGATATTGACTCATAGATTTTGCAGGGCTATAATAGTTATGTGCAAATACTATTTGATTTTTCGGGGGATAGACGAATGATTATAAATTCAAGCTTATGCTATATTGAAAAGGACGGCAGATATTTGATGCTGCACCGTGTAAAAAAGAAAAACGACATCAACAAGGATAAGTGGATAGGCGCCGGGGGACGGTTTGAGGAAGGCGAGTCGCCCTATGACTGCGTCAGACGCGAGGTGAAGGAGGAAACGTCACTGACGCTTAATAAGCCGATATATCGCGGAATAGTTACATTTGTCATGGGCGATGTAACAGAGCTTATGCACCTTTTCACCTGTACTGACTTTTTGGGCGAGGTCGGCGAATGCAATGAGGGCGAGCTTGAATGGGTGGATATCCCCGACGTGGTGAAGCTTCCGATTTGGGAAGGGGACAAGGTGTTTTTGAGGCTTTTATCAGACAACGCCCCTTTCTTTTCACTCAAGCTTAAGTATAACGGCGATGTGCTTGTTGAAACGGTTTTGGAATAAGGCTTATTTTTGTGTAATAAAAATCCCACCGAGTAATCAGTTACTCAGTGGGATTTTAAAATTGCTTAAGCTTTAGCTGTATCAGGCGTTACCTTTAATCGTCTAATCCGAGCGACTTTTTAGCCTTGTAGCGCTTGATGGAATTGTTGTTAACCTCAATATTGTACTCCTGAACTCTCTTGTTTAAAAGGGCTGTGTAGTCGCTGTCGAAGAGAGCATTCAGGAAGGTTGATCTGTTTTCGTCGTAAATTTCTGTTCTTTCAAGAACATCGAGCTTTTCGACAAGGTAGATGTTTACGTCGTCCTGAACCAATGAGAAGGTGCCGGTCTTTACATTTTCAAAGACATAGTTTGCAAATTTCTCGCTGGGATATGTTGACGTTTTGCTGATGATGTTTTCATTGAGATACTCGTCCTCCTCGGAAGCGTCTAAGTTCTCGGTGTTTTCATCCTCGATGTCATCGGCATTGTCGTCTGCGCTGTCCTCTGCATCCTCGTTTTCTTCTTCAAGGGAAGCATTGTACTCTGCAATAAGGTCGTTCATAGCTTCGCCTGCGTTTGCTCTGTCGAGGTAGGACTGAGCAAGAGCCAAGGCTTCGTTCTTTCTTGCCTCATCAATAGCGTCGTCGGCACTGTCGGCAAAGTTGAAGGTCATATACTTGATTCTGGCGTAGTTATCTTCAAGATAGCCCTTTATATCGTCCTCGGTGGTGCCGTTTAAGCCGCCGACCTCAAAGTACTTATCAAATACCATAGAGCTCTTGGTAGAGGTTGTCAAAACCTTCTTCAGGGTGTCCTTAGAAACGCCGATTTTGGTGAGCGTTGCCGAGCTTGCATCCCACTGTCTTCTTACCTGAGATTCTATCAGTGATACCTGCTCGTCGGAAAGCTCAAGACCCAGCTCGTCGAACAGCTTTTCAACTGCTACATACTGCTTGCACATATCAAGGGCATACTCATTCATATATTCCTCGACAGTCTGGTCTCCGACCTTATCTTCGAAGTAGGAGTAGCCGTACATCATGTAGTAAAGATAGTTTTGGTCTGTCTGGGCAAGCTCATACCCGGCAGCGGAGTAGCCCTCAGACTGATAGTAGATGTAAAGACCGCTGTTTATAGGCTCGCCGTCGACCTTGATTATCCACGACGTATCACCGCAGGCTGTTAAAGACAGCATTATAGCTAAGGTTAAAACTGCGGCAAGGATTCTTTTTATTTTATTCATTTTTTAAGTCCCTTCCTTTAGGAATAATTCAGGCAGCATAATAAGGCATACACCGTATTAAGGCAGCCAACATACTAAAACAGTATACAACATTTTTATCGGTTTGTCTATACCCATTTTTGATTTAGACGCAATTATCACGAAAAATTCATATAACGGCAAACCGTATAATGAACGAATTCGGTGTTTCGTTCCTGCAATTACTGCATCGGCTTGACGGCTCTTGTCGCCCAGAAGGTCGGTATGTTCAGCTCGTGCAGTCTTCCCGAGCCGTTTGTGTCCTCATATATGTCAGTGATTACAAGACCTGCCTTTAGCTGACCGCCAAGCTGTTCTTCGGCGGTGTGAGAAAACTGAACTCCCCATTCCATGAAGTCAAGCTCCTTGGCGTTGTCCGGGTTCTTAATTGGATTAAAGGGCAGACCTCTGGCTATTTTTTCTTCGTCATCGTTGACAAGGTAGTTTATTCCGTTGTCAAAGCCGCCTAAAAGCACTCCGCCCTTGCGCAAAACCCTTGCGCATTCTTTAAATATCGGCTCTACCTCTTCAACATAGCAGTTTGAAACGGGGTGGAAGATAAGGTCAAATTCCTCATCCTCAAACGGCAGCGGCTTGGTCATGTCCGCGCGCACAATTCTTATAGAATAGCCTTCTCTTTCGGAAACGAGCCTTTCAGCATCTAACTGCTTCGGAGTGTAGTCTAAAACGGTGCATTCAGCGCCGAGTGCAGCAAATATCGGCATCTGCTGACCGCCGCCGGCGGCAAGCCCCAATATCTTTTTGCCCTTCAACTCGCCGAACCACTCCTTGGGAACGGGCTTAGTCGGGGTTAAAACAACCTTCCAGTCCCCCGAAACGGCTCTTATGTATTCCTCGTGAGAAATGGGTGTGCCCCACTCCCAGCCTTCTTCAATCCAAGAAGTGATGGCTTCGGCGTTTATATCCTGATAGTTCATTTTGTATCCTTTCTGAGATTTTTAGGACTGCGCCGGATTTAAAACCACGGCGCAGTCCAAATAATTGCTTATTCCTCGGCAGACTCCTCGCCGTAGGTTGAAATATATGCTTTTTCAATGACAATATCGGAAGCCGGCTGATTGGTTTCAAGCGTTTCGGCTGACATTATTTTATCGAATACGTCCCAGCCGTCATATATTTGAGCAAATATTGTGTACTTCCTTGAAAAGCTCGGTATTCCGCCCTTTTCGGCAAACACCTCGCCGAGCTCGTCACCGTAGGCACGCTTGAGGGCGTCAGGGTTCATATAAGCGTCGTCGATGTCGTTGATAAATAAAAATGTTGAGCCTGCGTAATTCTTGCTGAAGGGCCAAACTCCCTTTGAGCCGACGAACGAAGCAAGTGCGCCCTTTATCGGCCAAAGATTATTGGATACCTCGGCCGGTATGGAGGTCATGTCGGAGTCATCGGTTTCCGCGGCGTCGGGGCTTGGCGACTTTGTGCCGCCCAGTGCATACGCAGAGTCGACTACGGCGCAGAAGTAGCTTCCGTCATAATAGCCGCTTTCAACAAGCGATTTAAAGTATTCGCAGTAGGCAGGAGCGTCATTCGGATATAAAACTGCCTTAATCTTGCCCTGATTCGTTTCAAATACAACAACAGGGGCGTTGTCGGCAGGGGTATCAAGCTGTTCAAAGTAGATGCTGTCGGGAATGCCTGCCTGCTTTCCGCCTGCCAGCCAAATAAATCCGACAAAAATCAAAATTACAAATATTGCGACAAGCGATATGCCTAAGTATTTTGAAAAAGCCGGCGAGCGAAACGGGTTTTTTCTTTTGTTTGGATTCTCATAAGCCTGTGACATTTACTTTTCCTTTCTTTTTTCAACCTGTTTTCAGCGTTTTTACGGCATATACCAGTATGAATTAAACGAGTAAACGTATGTCCTTGCGCCCTTCGGCATCTGTGTAACGGCGTTGAATACGTTCATATAATCTCCTGCGCCCATTCCTATTGCAATAGCTCCTAAAGAGCCCAATATGATGAGCTTCGGGAAAATCAAAAAGATTATAAAGGGGATAAATCCGAAAACAAGATTCGGCAGCATACTCATGAATACAAACCGAGCCTTGCTCATATCCTCAGGACCGGTTACAAAAAGCATTCCCTGCTTGAAGTTTGTGTATAGGTAAACGGTGCCCTTAAAGCATATGGCGTGCAAAAGCTCATGCGGGAACAAAGACAGCATCGACAGTCCGCAGCCTATCAGCAGTGCATACCATTTCTCTGCCAGTCCGCTTCCTGCTCTGATTCCGAGTATAACAATAAGAATAATAGTTAAAGCAAACGCCACTATATTCATAATTAATGAGAACTTCTTGATGTCTGTCGGCTCTTTGAACATAACGGCACCCGGCTTATGCTCGCCGTGTGGGATATCTTCAACATTGCCCGAAAATTCACCCTTATAAATCAGCTTCATGCTTTTTCGCTCCTTTACTTTATAGGCTTAACAACCGTGCCCTGCCTTGTCTCCTCAACACTGTAGCCCATGGCAACGATTTTGTCTCTGATTTCATCTGCAAGCGCAAAATTCTTTGCCTTTCTTGCTTCCCTGCGCTCAGCTAAAAGAGCTGTGATTTCGTCGGGAAGCTCTATTTCCTTCGGAGCTGCCGCCTTTTGTGCGTTTTCTATAAGATTGAGTGAAAGCACCTTGTCAAAATCCTTAACAAGCGCAAGCTTTGTCTGACTGTCGGCGTCCGACTTCAAAACGTCATAAAGAGCAGTTATCGCTAAGGATGTGTTTAAATCGTTGTCCATCGCTTCTGTAAAGTTTGCCTTAAGCTCGCCGAAACGAGCCTCGTTGACGTCTCCCGAAGCGCTCAAAAGCGGCACTATCTTTGCTATGAGCTTTTGGTATGCGGCATTGGCGTTGTCTAAGTTTTCGTATGAGAAAACAAGCGATTTGCGATAGTGAGACTGCAAGCAGAAGAAACGGTATACGATGGGGTCGTAGCCCTTTTGTTCAAGAAGCGAAACTGTTAAAAATTCGCCCTTTGACTTGCTCATCTTGCCGCCGTCGGTGTTCAAATGGCGGACATGGAACCACTGAGGGCACCACTCATGACCCAGATAAGCCTCAGACTGTGCAATTTCGTTGGTATGGTGCGGAAATGCGTTGTCGATTCCTCCGCAGTGAAGATCTAAATATTCACCGTTGTTTTTCATTGATATGCAGGAGCATTCAATATGCCAGCCCGGGTAGCCTATTCCCCAAGGCGAGTCCCATTTAAGCTCCTGAGAGTCGAATTTTGATTTTGTAAACCACAAAACAAAGTCTGACTTATTTTTCTTGTTTCCGTCAGCCTCAACGCCCTCACGAACGCCTACCGCTAAGTCCTCCTCGTCAAAGTCGTTGAAGACATGGTACTTCTCAAGCTTCGAGGTGTCAAAATAAACGTTTCCACCTGCTAAATATGCATAATCCTTATCGACAAGGGACTTTATCACCTTGATAAACTCGCCGATATAAGTCGTTGCAGGAACAACTGTGTTCGGCTTTTTGATGTTGAGCTTGCAGCAGTCGGTGAAGAATGCATCAGTATAGAACTTTGCAATCTCCATAACCGTTTTATTCTCACGCTTTGCGCCCTTTAACATCTTGTCGTCGCCCGAATCGCCGTCGCTGGTCAAATGTCCGACGTCGGTGATGTTCATAACTCTGTTGACATCGTAGCCGATATAACCGAGGTATTTTTCCAAGACGTCCTCCATGATGTAGGAACGCAGGTTGCCGATGTGGGCGAAGTGGTATACAGTCGGTCCGCAGGTGTACATTTCAACTCTGCCGGGGGTATGGGTGTAAAAATCGTCCTTTGTTCTTGTTAGAGAGTTGTATAGCTTCATATTTATCCTTCCTTTTTATTTAATTTGATTTCAGTTCGTTAATCTGTTTTTCAAGCTCGTCAATTCTGGCTCGCTGACGGCAGAGCTCCTGAGAAACGGGGTCGGGTATGTGAATCTGGTCTAAGTCCTGAGTAACACGCACGCCGTTGCGCTTAACAATTCTTGCAGGTGCGCCGACAGCGGTACAGTTATCCGGGATTTCATTGAGAACGACCGAGTTCGCCGCTATTTTAACATTGTCGCCGATTTTAAACGGTCCTAACACCTTAGCTCCGCAGCCCACCATAACGTTGTTGCCGAGCGTTGGGTGGCGCTTGCCCTTGTCCTTGCCGTTACCTCCTAAGGTGACGCCCTGATAAAGCAGACAGTCATCGCCGATAATTGTCGTTTCCCCGATAACAACTCCGCTTCCGTGGTCAATAAAGAAGCGCTTGCCGATGGTCGCTCCGGGATGTATTTCTATACCCGTCAAAAGCTTTGCAAGCTGAGAAAGAACTCTTGCAGGAGTGTAAAGCTTTTTTTGGTACAGCTTATGCGAAAGCCTGTATACCAATACGGCGTGAAGACCTGAGTAGGTGAGCAAAATCTCAAAGGTACTCCTTGCCGCAGGGTCCCTTTCTTTTACAACCTTGATTTCATCTTTGATTGTCTTTGTAAGATTGTCGATATTCATAAAAGTTACGCTCCAAATCAGTTTTGAATCTATACTAAAAAGGCTCGGATAATAATAAAAGCCGCTCCAAAGTGCAAAAAACACTAAAGGAGGCGGCAAAAGCCACGGTTCCACTCCGATTTATAACTCAAGGGACAAAATGCAGCGGTAACTGCCAACGAACAGCATACCTGCCTTTATCCGAAACAACTTTAACGCAGTCATTACGCAGCGGCATACTGATAAATCATCGATTAATCGCTTCGCTTTAATTCAGCGACCTCAATAAAATAACGTTCAACCGCCAAGCTCACGGACGCACTTCACTTTTTAGCATTGCCGTCTCGCACCGTTAGGGCATTATCCCCATCGACGGCTCTCTGAAAAATAACAAAAAAGCTACTCTTTCCGCTCAACGCTTTATATCATAGTATGCAGTATAGCACGATAATGTGATGATTGCAAGGGAAAAGCTGAAAAATGTGAAGAGAGAAGAGTTAAGAGTAAAGAGCTGCGGTGTCGGCTTCGCCGACTTATTCTTAAATCGTCGGCGAAGCCGACACATTTACTCTTCTCTTTTCTCTATTCACTCTTCTCTAAAAATATCTAAATCTTACTTAGTACCGAATATTCTGTCACCTGCATCGCCGAGACCGGGGACGATGTAGCAGTTTTCATTCAGCCTTTCGTCCAAGTTGCCGCAGTATATTTCAACGTCCGGGTGAGCCTCAGACAAAGCCTTTAATCCCTCGGGAGCTGCAATTATCGACATAAACTTTATATTCTTGCCGCCTCTTTGCTTGACAAGGTTGATAGCGTCGACAGCAGAGCCGCCTGTTGCAAGCATCGGGTCTAAAACGATTATTGTTCTTTCGCCGATGTTATCGGGAAGCTTGCAGTAGTATTCATGTGGAATGTGTGTTTCTTCGTCACGATACATACCGATGTGACCTACCTTGGCGGAAGGAACAAGCGCCAAAATACCGTTGACCATTCCGAGTCCTGCTCTTAAAATAGGGACGATAGCGAGCTTTTTGCCAGAAACCATGGGTGCCATTGTCTTGCATATAGGCGTTTCAATCTCAACGTCTTCAAGGGGAAGATCTCTTAAGGCTTCATAGCCCATCAGAGTGGCGATTTCTTCGATAAGTGTGCGGAAATCCTTTGTGCCGGTGGACTTGTCCCTTAAAAGAGAAATCTTGTGCTTTATGAGTGGGTGTTCAAAGATGGTGATGTTAGACATTGCTTTATCGATCCTTTCTTTGTCATATGAAAATTTACTTAATCCTGATTGATACTTTAATTGTACCATCATCTTTCGTTCTTTACAAGGGCTTATTGCTAAAAAAGTTCACTGTTTGCTTTAAAATGATGTTTTTTGCTGTGCAAGTTGAAATGTGTATGTGAGTATGCTATAATGATTTGGAGCTTACAGCTCCAATTCTGAAAGAATCGCTCTCACAGCGAAGCTGTTCGTGATGCCCGAAGGGCATAAAGTGTCCATTCGGACGCTGACGCAATTCTTTCGGCTTGTGAGGACTTTATGGCACAACGATTTGGAACTTGCAGCTCCAAATCGGAAAGAATCGCTCTCGCAGCGAGACCGCTCCCGTCGTCCTTCGGACGACGCAATTCTTTTGGTGTGTGCGGAATATATCTTATACCGATAAAATAAAAGACTGATTAATTAAGGCTGGTTATTATCATGACGAGGTGCGCAAAAAATGCACTTGCTATAGCTGCTGCGTTAACTGCGGTTGTAGCTGTTGCTGCCGGTATTGCCCGGCAAAATGTCAGCATTGATGTTACTGACTATAAGTACAAAAGCAAAAAAGTATCAAGCGAGCTGTCAGGCTTTAAGATTGCTCACATATCTGACCTGCACAACAGGCGTTTCGGCGATGAAAACGCATATCTTATAGACAAGATAAAAGCTTGCGAGCCTGATATAATTGTTATATCAGGGGACCTGCTCGATTCAAGGCATACAGATATTGAAGCGGCTGTGGAGTTTGCGGCGTCAGCGTCGGAAATTGCGCCTGTTTACTATACTACAGGCAATCACGAGCAGAGGTTTTCCCAATCCGAGCTTTCATATTTTCTCGATCGTCTGAGAAATGCAGGAGTTATTGTATTGGAGGACGAAGCGGTTGAGCTTTCAAACGGAATGCGCTTGGTTGGTCTGAGCGACAAATCTGTCGGGACGGACGTATTGCCGAAGCTTTTATCTCAAGGAAGCTCCGAGGCGTTTACGCTTTTGATATCCCACAAGCCTCACTATGCTCAGTGGTATGCGGACTGCGGAGCGGACCTGACATTTTGCGGTCACGCACACGGCGGTCAGGTTATAATTCCCTTTGTCGGAGGACTTATTGCGCCTGACCAGGGACTTTTCCCAAAGCTCACTCAAGGACTGCATTACTACGGCAACAGCGCAACCGTTATAAGCAGGGGACTGGGCAACAGCCTTATTCCCATAAGAATAAACAATCCCCCGGAGCTTGTTATCGTCACGCTTGAGAGCCTGCCGGAGTAAGCCGTATGCTTTAAGAGCTAAGGGCAAAAGGCTCGGGTTCTTAATGCAAAATCACTAATCTTCGCCCTGCGTTGTGCTCTAATTTTGGGTTGACAGACTCATCAATATGTGATAAATTGTATGTATGGAAAATACATCTGTGTTTTGACTGTATACTCATTGAAAAGGAATGGTCGAATATATGAGCGAAAAGTTTGTTGTGGTGAGATCTGACGTTCTTCCGGAGGTCATATTAAAGGTCATAGAAGCTAAAAAGCTGTTGTCCTTAGGAGAATGCAAAACATCGACTGACGCCTGCCGAGAGGTCGGGATATCCAGAAGCGCATACTATAAGTATAAGGACTGTGCGTTTATGTACAACGAAGAGATATCCTCAAAAATTGTAACATATTATTTCACCCTTCAGGATAGGGCAGGGGTTTTTAGCGAGGTTTTAGCCTGTTTATACAACCACGGAGCAAACATATTGACAATAAATCAAAATATACCGATTGATTCTGCGGCAACGGCTACCGTGTCGGTCAAGTTTGACAGCGGCGACGCAGATTTTATTCAGGTTAAAAATGCACTTGCAGCACTCGACGGAGTTGTGACGGTTGCAACATCATACGGCAAGTAGTGATATCGGAGCAGTCTGAAAACAAATTTTCGGACGGATTAAGGACAAAAAACTTGAGTTTGTCAGAAAGGCATGGTTAATATATGTCAGCAGTAAAAATAGCGGTTATGGGCTTTGGAGTTGTCGGAAGCGGAACTGTCGAGCTTTTTTATAAGAATAAGGACATCATAGAAAAACGCAGCGGCAGGGAGATGGATATAAAGTATATCTTGGATCTCAGAGACTTCCCCGACAGCCCTTATAAAGACAAGTTCACCAAAAAATTCGACGATATTTTAAACGACCCTGAGATTTCGGTTGTTGCAGAGCTTATGGGCGGAAAAACCTTTGCATACGATTATACAAAGCGTCTTTTGTCAAAAGGCGTCAGCGTTGTTACCTCTAATAAGGAGCTTGTTGCGGCATACGGCGCAGAGCTTTTGAAGATTGCAAAGGCAAACGGTGCAAATTACCTGTTTGAAGCAAGCGTTGGCGGCGGAATCCCGATTATAAGACCTCTTCATCAATGCTTGGCAGCAAACAGATTCTCAAGAATTGCAGGAATATTAAACGGCACGACAAACTATATTCTGACAAAGATGATATACGACCAGCTGTCCTTTGAGGAGGCTTTAGCTCAGGCTCAGGAGCTTGGCTACGCAGAAAAAGACCCCTCGGCAGACGTCGACGGTCACGACGCAACAAGAAAGCTGTGCATTTTAGGCTCTTTAGCATTCGGCAAGCATATTTACCCTGAGTATATCCATTGCTCGGGGATAAGGGAAATAACCTTAGACGATGTTGAGTATGCTGAGAACGCAGGCTATGCCATAAAGCTTATAGGATTAATTGAGAACACACCGAACGGTCTTGTCGCAACGGTTTGTCCCAGACTTGTCGGAGTCAACAATCCTCTTTCGAGTGTAAACGATGTGTTTAACGCCATAATGGTTACGGGCGACGCTTTGGGTGACGCTTTGTTCTACGGCAGAGGAGCAGGAAAGTTCCCGACAGCGTCAGCAGTTGTGGGAGACATAATTGACGCCGTTAAGCACGACGGCAGGGAGATAGTTTCTCTGTCCTGGGAGGACAGCGACAATAAGGACTTTATGTGTCATTACAAGTCCGCTGAAACAAGGGTGTATGTGAGAATCCGTGCCGAAAACGTCGACAGTCTTAAGGAAATGATAACAGGTCTTTTCACCTATGTCGATTTTATCCCGAGAAAGCACCGTTCGGAAAACGAGCTTGCATTTATAACTCCGGCTGTGGTTGAATCTGAAATAGATCAAAAGCTCAAGGCAATATCTCAAAAAGCACAGGTCATGAAGAAAATCCGCCTTCTTTGATATATGGATATAACGATAAGAAAATATCATCCGAACGACTTGCCGGAAATGCTTGAGCTTTTCCGTGAAACGGTACAAAGCATTAATTCAAGGGACTATTCAAGCGAGCAGATTGCCGCATGGGTGTCCGGGGCAGACATAAAAAAGTGGGAGCAAACGCTTTCAGAGCATTATTCCTTGGTTGCCTGCGACGGCGATGCTATCGTGGGCTTCGGAGATATTGATTTAAGCGGCTATTTGGATAGATTGTACGTCCGTAAGGATTATCAGCGCATGGGAGTTGCTTCCCGACTGCTCGGCGAGCTTGAAAGCGTATGCGCCGCCGAAAGGATTACCACCTACGCTTCTGTTACAGCAAGACCGTTCTTTGAAGCGATGGGCTACATAGCGCTCAGAGAGAACAGAGTTATAAGAAAAGACGTTGCGTTGATAAATTATTTGATGGAGAAGCAAAGGCATTTCAAAGCCGATAACTGATTTTTAATGAGTAAAGCGGCAGTTTGTTTTCGGCGCAAAAAATGTATTTTGACTATTGACAAGTTAAGCGTCTTGAGATATAATTTCAAACGATAAGGGAGTAATTGGCACTCTTAGCTTTTATGAGTGTTACCCTGCCAACAATCGCGGCAAAGTGTTTTAATTAAGCACGACGTCTGGCATGGTTTTAAACAATGAGACTTATCTGCATTTTAACGTGCAGGTGAGTCTTTATTTTTATCTGCTTTTATCCTTATTATTTGTTGAATTTATTTTAAAAAGCTCTTGACTCTGACACAGCGTTATAGTCTACAATGAATTCAAACGGGTAGGACTGAAAAAAGCTTATTAATAGTTTTCAGTCGTAAGGAATCGTTGAATTAATCGGCGAGTCCCTTGGGAAAGGCAGGCTTTTATGAAAACAGTTAATGAAGTGAGCAAGCTAACAGGTGTCAGTGTGCGCACACTGCATCATTATGACAAGATCGGTCTTTTAAAGCCAACTGCTTTAACGGACGCCGGCTACCGACTTTATGATGAATCGGCACTTGAAAGATTGCAGCAGATTTTGCTTTTTAAAGAGCTTGAGTTTTCGTTAAACGATATCAGAGATATTTTAGACAGCCCCGATTTCAATGCAAATACGGCGCTTGAGCAGCAGATAGATATGCTCATGCTCAAAAAGGAGCGTCTTGAAAAGCTGATAGAGTTTGCCCGTTGGATTAAATTAAAAGGAGTTTTTGAAATGGATTTTTCAGCGTTTGACACAAGCAAGATCGATGTGTACTCAGCCAAGGCAAAGGAGTATTACGGCAATACCAAGGAATACAAGGAGTTCAAGGCAAAGGGCTTGAGCGACGAGCAGGGAAGGGTATACGGAGCAGAGCTTATGTCTATATTCGCCAAGCTCGGGAAAATGATTGAACAAGACCCGGTCTCCGATATTGTGCAGGAAAAGGTCAAGGAGCTTCAAGACTTTATATCTGAGCATTTTTACACCTGCTCCGACGAGATGCTTTTAAATCTCGGCACAATGTATGCCGCCGGCGGTGAGTTTACCGAAAATATTGACCGTGCAGGCGGAAAGGGAACAGCGGAATTTGTTTATAAGGCGATAAAGGAAAAGGTAAGGATAAAGTAGCGGAATTTAAATTTTTCGCCGGGTCATATAGACAAAATACGTCACGGTATTAATGCTTTGTCAACGGGTAAAAATAGTATCAGAAAAACAGCTGCGGTTTTGTCGAGGTCATAAAGACCGGCAGACATTATTTTGTATGAAAGGAACATAAATTATGTCAATATGGATTGAACTGCTTTTATTTGCAGTCGGTATTGCGCTTATCGTTAAGGGAGGAGACTTTTTTGTTGATTCCGCTTCGTGGATAGCCGAGGTTTCGGGTATTCCTAAATTTATAGTCGGTGCGACTATTGTATCGGTTGCGACGACGCTTCCCGAGATGATAGTTTCGGTTATGGCTGCGGCTCAGGGAAAAGCCGATATGGCGGTCGGAAACGCCATTGGCTCGGTAACTGCCAATACAGGACTTATTCTTTCCATAGCCATAATATTCATGAGCATAGCTGCTTCAAGAAAGAAATACCTTGTTAAGGCTGTACTGCTTATATTGAGCGTCGTAACCGTTTGGCTGGGAAGCCTCAGCGGTACGTTTTCGATTGTTGTAAGCATAATCCTGCTGGTTGTTTTTGCGGCGTTTGTTGCCGAAAACGTAAAGTCCGCAAAGAGTGATATGTCAAGCGCAGACGATAGGATTCCGTTCGACAAAAAGGAGTGCGTTATTAAGCTGATTTTCTTTGTGCTCGGCGCAGTAATGCTTGTTATAGGTTCCGATATGCTCGTTGACCACGGCTCTAATATCGCAACATATTTAAAGGTTCCCGAGAGCATAATAGCTGTAACCATGGTCGCAATAGGAACATCACTTCCCGAGCTTGTAACCACAATAACAGCCATAATTAAAAAGCAATCCGGTCTTTCGGCAGGAAACATCATAGGCGCAAATATTATAGACCTTACGCTTATTTTGCCGCTGAGCTCTATAGTTTCCGGCGGCAAGCTGACTATTTCGGAGCAGAGCCTTATCTTTGATATGCCTGCGTGCCTGATAATAGCTGCAATAGCCTTGATTCCGACGATGTTTACTCAGAAGTTTCAAAAGTGGCAGGGAGCTGCAATGCTCGCTGTGTATGCAGGATATCTTTGCCTGGTGATTTGATAAACATTAAAAGCAGTGGAAGCGGATAACGAAAGTCCTTCGCAACCGCTGCTTTGTTTTGTTCGGGTCGGCAGTAAGAATGAAGACAGTATGATTTAACTTTCACCCAACTGCATCATCAGCATCAAATAATTTTTTCACAAGTATTGACATTTGTTAATCTATATGATATCATTTTGATATCATACGTTACTATCGCTGAACCGTACACGGATATCAGCGGCGTCAGCTTAACATATCCGTTTGCGATATAAAACTACATGAAAGGGGAGTCTTGAGCTTCCGACTGAACCGTTCGGAGCTTTGGACAAAAGGGAAAATGCTTAGAATAGAGCATCTGACAAAAGCATACGGCAAAAAGATTGCCGCAAACGACATCACGCTTCACATTCAGAAGGGTGAGATATACGGCTTTATCGGTCACAACGGAGCCGGCAAAACAACCGTTATCAAATCCTGCTGCGGACTTTTGAACTTCGATGAGGGCGAGGTTTATATTGACGGCGTGTCGATTAAAAAGGATCCGCTCGCCTGTAAGCGTGAAATAGCATATCTGCCCGACAATCCGGATTTATATGAATATCTCACCGGCGTCAAGTATTTAAACTTCATAGCCGATATATACGGCGTATCTAAAGACTTAAGAAAACAAAGAATGAATGAATATGCCGAAATGCTCGGAATTGCCGGAGATTTGGGTCAGCCTATATCGTCGTATTCACACGGCATGAAGCAAAAGTTAGCCGTTATCTCAGCGCTTATTCACGACCCGAAGCTTATTATAATGGATGAACCGTTCGTCGGACTTGACCCGGTCGCGGCACATCAGCTCAAGGAGCTTATGCGTGACATCTGCAATCGAGGAGGAGCAATATTCTTCTCAACGCACGTTTTGGAGGTTGCCGAAAAGCTTTGCGACAAGGTTGCAATAATTAAGTCGGGCAAGATTGTCGCAAACGGCACAATGGAGGAAATAAAGGGCGACGGTTCGCTTGAAGAGGTATTCTTAGAGCTTGCCGAGATTAAAGAGGGTGACGGCAATGTTTAAGGCTTTAATGAAGGTAAGACTTGCTTCGCTTTTGAATATGTTCATGCGCGGCAGTAAGAACGGAAAGGGGAAAGCCTCAAAGGGCAAAATAATAGGCTTTGCGCTTTTGTATCTTTATGTTTTAGTTGTATTCGGGATAATGTTCGGCGGAATGTTTGCAACAGTTGCAGTGCCTTTTCACGAACAGGGAGTGAGCTGGCTTTATTTCGCTCTTTATTCTATCCTCAGCTTAGCGCTTATGGTTTTCGGAAGCACTGCAATAGCCAAGACTCAGATTTTTGACGCCAAGGACAACGACCTGCTGCTTTCGATGCCGATACCGCCGTCTTATATACTTGCGAGTAGAATGTCGCTTTTGGTTATACTCAACTTTGTATATCAGCTGACAGTGCTTATACCGGCTGCCGTTGTCTGGGCGTTAATGATAGGCTTTAGCTTTGTCGGGCTTATATCATTTATACTTTTAACTTTGGGACTTTTACTGTTTTCAACTGCACTTGCACTTCTTTTGGGCTGGGTTATAGCCTTGGTTTCAAGAAAATCAGGAAAGAAAACGCTCATAACAATGATTTTCAGCCTCGGATTCTTAGCGGTTTATATGTATGTTTGTATGTCGGCTCAGAACTACATCGGTCTGCTGGCTCAGAGCGGAGAGTCATTAGCTTCGGCAATGAAAGCTTTTGCGCCCCTTTATTGGCTTGGAAACGCTATAAGCGGCGGTAATGTTTTGCATTTGATTTTAAGCATTGCGATACTTGTTGTTCCGTTTGTCATAGCGATGGTTATATTGTCTAAGACATTCAATAAGATTGTTTCACAGTCGCAGAGCATTGCAAGAGTAAAGGAAAAGCGTGCAAGCTTTGAAAGCCGTTCGCCGGAAAGCGCTCTTTTAAGAAGGGACACAGCAAGGCTGTTTTCAAGTGCGTCATATCTTTTAAACTCAAGCGTCGGAATAGTTATGGCTGTTATAGCGGCTGTTATGATGATTATTAAAAGGGATACGTTTTCGGTTATGTTGACTGCCGATATGCCGATAGGAAAATCATTGCTTGCAACAATGCTGATCTTCGGCACGGCGTTTTTAATAGGAATGATCCCCTTGACCGCCGCGTCGATTTCTATTGAGGGCAAAACACTCTGGATTCTCAAGAGCCTTCCTATAAAAACATCTAAAATACTTTGGTCTAAGCTAAAGCTGAATATAATAGCCTGCCTTCCTGCAGGACTCGCAATGTGGCTTGCCATCAATATATGCTTTTATGTCAACATAGCCTTTACTTTTTACTCGTTTATCATCATACTGTCTTATATCTTCCTGACGGCGGGAATAGGTTTGACGGAGAATTTAAGGCACCCCATATTAGACTGGTCTGACGAAGCAATGGCGGTTAAAAGCGGACTGAGCGTGCTCTTTACCATGCTTATAAACATGGCCTTGGCGATTGCTCCGATGGTTGCCGTTATGGTTTTATCCATGCTTGACCTTTGGGTAACTCTTGCGGTCTGGTTTGTTATATTGGCGATACTGAACGTGATTTTATACAGTTGGCTCATGACAAGGGGTGCCAAGAAATTTATGGAGCTGTGATCAATCCGAAATAAAAAAGAATATAAAATAAAAGAGTCTGCGGCGAAAGATTTCGTCGCAGACTTCTTTTACAGTGAAGTAATTTTTAACAGTGAAAGCTCAGGGACATTGCAGCGTATGAGCCTGTGCATGACGGGAGAAAAGAAAAAAACGCAGAGAGAAGAGCTTCGGATTCTTCTCTCTGCTGCATTCATTATTCACCTTTAAAAACTCAAATCGGCTCGTCATTCATCGGATTTGACGTCGCTTTCTTCAGGCTTAATCGAAGCGGAGGTATCCTCCATCAGCTTGAATTTAATTGTGAAGTGCTCCTGCGCGCCGTCGTCCTTAACTCGTGTAACCGAGGCTTCAACCTCATCACCGGGCTTGAGCTTGTATATTATGTCGTAAACATCGTCTGCCGACCTGACCTCAATTCCGTTCATTGCGGTGATAACGTCGTTCGGCTGAAGCTCGGTGTTGGCTATATCGCAGTCAGGGGAGATTTCAGCAATGCGAAGACCGGCAACCGTGCCGAAAAGCATCGCCTCAGTGTCTGACACCTGCAAGAACGAAATACCTATTCTGGGTCTGCCCAAGATAGCTCCGTGCTCAATAAGCTCTTCAATAATAGGCTTTGCGGCGTTCATGGATATTGCAAAGCCTATGTTGTCAAACTCAATGGCTTCAAGCTTTGACGAGGTTATTCCGACAACCTGACCCCACATATTGAGCAGAGCACCGCCGGAGTTTCCGGGATTTATCGCAGCGTCAATCTGGACGCAGTTCATGCTTATATTTGTCGATTCGACCTTTATCATTCGGTTCAATCCGGAAACAATACCGGTTGTAACGCTTGATTCAAGTCCGGCAGGAGAGCCTATTGCCACAACCTGCTCGCCCAATGACAGCTGCTCCGAGTCGCCGAATTGAGCCGGAGTCAGTCCGCTTGCGTTTATTTTAATGACAGCTAAGTCGCTTTTAATATCGCTTCCGACTACTGTTGCATTATATTCTGTGCCGTCCTGAAGCCTGACGATTATAGCAAGCTGTGCGCCGTCAATGACGTGGGCGTTTGTGATGATATAGCCGTCCTCCGTCATTATAACTCCCGAGCCTTGACCGTAGGCGGCAAATACCGTGCTTTCAACATAGGCTTCTATTGTTACAATGGATGCAGACGCAACGTTTGCGACACCTTCAACCGTGTATCTGCCGTCTGCCTGATAATACTTTTCTTCAAGCTCAGGGTGAGATACTGTTGGGATGGTGAAGCTTTGGAAGTTACCTGATTTATTTGCCATGTTCTTTATCCAGCCCTTGCCGAAAACAGCTCTTGCCGTTGTGAAGAACAGTATTATAAATACAATCAGTAAAATGATAAAGGTCTTTAAAAAAGTATGACTTTTTCTTCTCAATTGGGTGACCGGCTGTGGGAGATAGTCGATATTTGCAGCCTCTGCAAATGCAAGCTCTCTAAGCTCATCCAAAACGGATTTGTATTCAATGCTTTTGCTGCGAGCATTGTCCTCGCTGCACTGTTCACTTTTTATTTCGGGATTTATCTCCGGCTGAGACGGGGACGCTTCAATACTGTGCGACGGCTGAACTGCGTTGTCGGCATTTTCGCAGGTCTGCTCGGTTGCAGGCATATCTGCGCTGAGTGTGTCGCTTGCAGCTGTCGGGCTTAATTCATTCGGTGCTTTAGTCTCGGCTGATACGGCTTCGGCATCGGCGTTGGGCGAAAATTTTTCTTGCTCGTTCATAAAAATGGGGATTCCTTTCTGAAAAAAGCTCAAGAATCCGCTGATATAGGCGATGGCATAAATCAGTGATTGCTTAGTTAATTAAAATTGCTTTCAGACCGTGCTTTCGGTCGGTAAATCGGTGATATTTTCAGGTGATACTCCTTCAAGCATCACCTGAATTTCTTGCTTATTCGTCCTTGCCGCTCAAAAGCTTTACCGCTGCTGCGGTTGCGGCGACTATTGCTCCGACCTTGAAAAGCGTCTTCTTATCAATAGAAATATTTATGTTGTCGTTTTCTGATTCCTTTCGGCGAATCGGCTTAGTGCGCTCTGTCTTTTTGTACAGCTCGGGGTATTTATAAGCCGGAGTTTCCTCCTCGGCAAAATACCTGTCGTCGTATTCGTATGAAAAATCAGCGCCGTCAGTGTCCGATGAATCATCCTTGGCGAAATCCATAGTGTCGACAAAGCGTTCCATATCGTCTAACTTTTCAACTAAGCTTTTCAGCTCTGCGTGAAGCGCAGCGTCGATATCGTCGAGTGACTTTTGCTTTGAGCTGCTTGCTTCGTGACTGTCGGCAACGGCATTGTCACGGCTTTCGCCTGACGCCCCGAGCTGCAGCAACACCTCTGTACTGTCAATAATATGCTCGGGGTCATTGCCGGATTCCTTAACACTGTTGCCTTCGGACGCTGTTTCGATGATTAAATCAACGTCATCATCCGAAACGTCGGCAGCTGTAACCGTTTCGGGTACAGGGTCGGCACATGGCTTCTTTGTATCGCTTTGGGATTCAACGTCAGCTTTTGCCGCTTCTTCGTTTATTACAGCTTCATGGACTTCTTTAGGCTCTTGAGGCAATGCGTCCTCATCAGCTGCAGCAGTCTCAATCGCCGTTTCGGGAGTGGGCTGCGCTGAGGTGCTGTCGTTTTCTTTTACTGAAGCTTCGGTGTCTATGGTGTCCGAAGAAGTATTAGTCTTACACACATTGTTATCGGCGGAGCTGTCCGCATTCACAGCTTCGATAAGCCTGATTTCGTCGGCTTCGGGAATATCGGGCGCATTTTGCTTATTTTTAGCGGCAAGCAATGCTTTTTCCTGTTTTTTTGTCAGGGGGAAATCCTCATCAAAGAAATCTATCATGGCTTTATCCTTTCCTGATTGTTGTCTTTTGAGCTTAGCTCAAACTTATATCCGACACTCCATACTGTCCTGAGTGCCCATTGCTTTGAAACACCGTCGATTTTTTTGCGAAGTCTTTTTATGTGTACGTCTATTGTTCTCGAGCTTCCGTAGTAATCATAGCCCCAAACCTCGTCTAAAAGCTGGTCACGGTTGAAAACTATATTAGGGTGAGACGCTAAGTGGTACAAAAGCTCAAGCTCCTTGGGCGGAGTTTGAAGGATTTCGCCGTTAACCATAAGCTCGTAGCGGGTCATATTGATGTCTAAGCCGTCGTAGTGAAGCTCCTTTGTGTCGCTTGCAGGCTTTGAAATGCTTGTTCGGCGCAGAACAGCTTTAACTCTCGCTATGACCTCTTTTACATCAAAGGGCTTGACGATATAGTCGTCTGCTCCGAGCTCAAGTCCTAAAACCTTGTCGAACACCTCGGATTTTGAGGTGATGTATATGAGCGGAGTGTCGGATTTTTTTCTTACTTCACGGCAAATCTGCCAACCGTCAACCGACGGCAGTGTTACCTCGGAAAGAATAATGTCCGGCTTGAGGGCGGAAAACTGAGCAAGACCCTCCTCGCCGTCGTTGGCAACGAGCGCCATAAATCCTTCTTTTTCAAGGCACATCCTTAAGAGCTCGCAAATGTTTCTGTCACTGTCGACAATAAGTACCTTTCCGTTGACCACGACGACAACCCCTTTCATTAAGCAATTATACATATCAAAGCATTATTATTCATCATTATTATAAGCTACTCCGCTTGATATTGCAAGTGCTTTGCATACTTTATTTCTAAAAGGTTAATAAATCTGAAATTCCGTGCTGACAGTGCCGAAAAGCGCATAGCAGCTGCGGACGCAGCAAAGGGCGATAATGCTGAGCTTATTTTTCGGCGTCCGTTCGCATACGGCAGAATAATGCTGAGCAAGTTGAACGAATTTACCGATAAAGCGTGCGGCATACAAATAATATTGTGCAGTTCGACGAAAATCATTCGCCGTGACAATAATCGCTTGATTTTTTCGAAGTTCATGCTAAAATATAGTTAGCACTCGAGAAGTAAGAGTGCCAAAAGGTAAATTAGTGAGTTTTCACAAAATATAAAGGAGGATTTTTCACATGACACTCAAACCGTTATTCGACCGTGTAGTGGTTAAAATGACAGAGGCAGAGGAGACAACCAAGAGCGGAATAATTTTAACAGGCTCTGCAAAGGAAAAGCCGCAGCTGGCTGAGGTTATAGCCGTCGGCGACGGTTCTGCAAGAGACGGCAAGACAACCTGCATGAAAGTCAACGTTGGCGACAAGGTGCTTTTATCCAAGTATGCAGGAACAGAAGTCAAGGTAGACGGTGTTGAATACATCATTGTAAACATGGGCGACATTTTGGCTGTTGCCGAATAATTAATGTCCCTATAATCTCGAATTTTAAGGAGTTGAATTTACTATGGCAAAAGAAATTTTGTATGGAGAAGAAGCAAGAAAGGCTCTTCAGGCAGGTATAGATAAGCTTGCTAATACTGTTAAGATTACTTTAGGCCCGAAGGGCAGAAACGTTGTTTTAGACCGCACCTACGGCTTGCCGCTTATTACAAACGACGGTGTTACAATTGCAAAGGAAATCGAGCTTGAGGACACATTTGAAAACATGGGCGCACAGCTCATAAGAGAGGTTGCCACAAAGACAAACGACGCAGCCGGCGACGGCACAACCACAGCAACCCTTTTGGCTCAGGCATTCGTCAGAGAAGGCATGAAGAACATCGCAGCAGGTGCAAACCCGATGATTCTCAAGAAGGGCATCAAGAAGGCTGTTGACGCCGCTTCCGAGGCTGTTTTGGCAAACTCAAAGGCAGTTTCGGGCAACGCCGACATTGAAAGAGTAGCAACTGTTTCATCCGGTGATGAAAGCGTCGGCAAGCTCGTTGCCGAGGCAATGGAAAAGGTAACCTCCGACGGCGTTATCACCATCGAGGAGTCAAAGACCGCTGAGACCTACAGCGAGGTTGTTGAGGGCATGCAGTTCGACAGGGGATATATCACCCCTTACATGGTAACAGATACCGACAAGATGGAAGCTGTTTTGGACGACGCTTACATTCTCATCACCGATAAGAAGATATCTTCTATTCAGGATATACTTCCTTTGCTTGAGGATATCGTTAAGACAGGCAAGAAGCTTTTGATAATAGCTGAGGATTTAGAGGGCGAGGCTCTTTCAACCATCCTTATCAATAAGTTAAGAGGAACATTCACCTGCGTTGCAGTTAAAGCTCCCGGCTTTGGCGACAGAAGAAAGGAAATGCTCCGTGATATCGCTGCTTTAACAGGCACAGACGTTATCAGCGAGGAGCTTGGCTATGAGCTTAAGGACACCACTGTAAACGACCTCGGAAGAGCAAGACAGGTTGTTGTTTCCAAGGAGAACACTATTATAGTAGACGGTGCAGGAGCTCCCGAGGAAATCAAGGCAAGAGTTTCTCAGATCAGAACTGAAATCGAAAACACAACCTCTGATTACGACAGAGAAAAGCTCCAGGAGAGACTTGCAAAGCTCGCAGGCGGCGTTGCTGTTTTGAGAGTCGGCGCAGCTACCGAAGCTGAAATGAAGGAAAAGAAGCTAAGAGTTGAGGACGCCTTAGCTGCTACCAAGGCAGCAGTTGAAGAGGGAATAGTAGCAGGCGGCGGAACAGCGCTTATCAATGCAATTCCTGCTGTTGAAAAGCTCATACCCACTCTTGACGGCGATGAAAAGACAGGTGCTAAGATAGTTCTTAAGGCACTTGAAGAGCCGGTAAGACAGATTGCCGCAAACGCAGGTCTTGACGGAAGCGTTATCATCGATAAGATCAGAAGAAGCAAGAAGATAGGCTACGGCTTTGACGCTTACAACGAAGTATACGTTGACATGATAAGCTCCGGAATTGTCGACCCGACTAAGGTAACACGCTCTGCGCTCATGAATGCAGCTTCGTGTGCCGCTATGGTCTTGACTACTGAGAGCTTAGTCGGCAACAAGAAGGAGGATAATCCTCCTGCACCCGCAGCACCCGGCGGAATGGGCGGAATGTATTAATCCCGATTAATTAGATCAACCGAGATGGCTTTAATGAAGTCGTCTCGGTTTTTCATTTAATGTATACAAAGAAATGGTTGTGAAGCTGTTCAAACAATTGGCATGCCGCATTTTTAGATTTGAATCAATCGGGACTTGATATCGGTTGCTTTCATATTTTGATGTTTACTCATCTTAAATGTAGAATTATGTAGCAATGTATTGTTCACTTTGACTATTATTCGTAAATCAAACGATTTTTCAGATGGCGAATGTGTACAAATTATTATGAGACTTTTGTCTAATGTGCTAATGGAAAGCAGGAGCAGAAAATGTTATAATTATATCACCAAATATTTATTGGAGGTCATAATAATGAAAAAACTAATTAGCATTATTGCTGTCGCAATTGCTATTTGCATGTGCATGACAGTAGTTTCATTCGCAAAAACAGCTGATCTCGTTCACACATCAGTTGAAGGAACAGCGGTTATCGATGGTGAAAAGGACGACGCATATGCAAATGCGTTGGCACTTGATTTCGTTCAGAAGGGCGAGAGCAACGGCTCAGGCGAAACCCTCGACGCACCTATCGGAACTGCATACATAATCAATGACGCTTCATACGTTTACGTTTATGTCGATGTTCTCGACACTACTATTGACAACACCAGCGGCAACGTCTATGAGCAGGACTCAGTTGAAGGCTTCTGGATGGTTGACAATGCAAAGGCTCAGTGCCGTTTCCACTACGACGGCACAGTTGATGATGACTCAGGCGCTCACGATGAGTTCGCAGCTAAGATGACCGACACAGGTTATGCTATTGAGTACAGATTCCCCATCACCGACGTTTTAAACAATCAGATTGAAATGTGCGTTCAGATTAACTACGCATCTGAAGGCAAGAGAGAATACACCTGCTTCATAGCTAACAACGCCGAAGGCGACAACGCTTGGCAGAGATCTAACCGTCAGTCTGACTATGACTGCTGGTGGACACTTACCCTTGCAGGCGATCACGCTGATTCAAGAGTAGATCCTGAGCCTGAGGCAATGGAGCTCACAGCTAAGAACTTTGACGAAGTTCGCAATGCTAAGCTTTCCGCAAGCATCCATGCTCAGAACAACGTTAGCTGGGATGACTGGAAGGTATGGACAACCGAATCCTACAACATCGGTCTTACCGAGACTGTAGAAATCGACTGGACATCATTCGATAAGTCAGAATTTACTGCTGAAAAGACCAAGGACTGGACAGTTCTTCCTCAGTTCTCACTCGACCTTAATGACGCTGCCGGCTACCTTAAGATGCCTGCTGACGCCGTTGAAGGCGACAAGGGCGACAATGCCGATTTCGCATACACCTACACTGATATCGTTATCTCAGCTGAAGGCTATGACGATGTTGTTATCCCCGGCGCTACAGTTTCCAAGAACTGGGAAATCTACATTCCTTCATGGGGCGGAACTGCCGGCAACGGCGACGGTATCGACCTCGCAACCGGCATAAAGAATGCTACCGGCTGGACTGTTGAAGAAGTAGTCAACTTCATGGCTGCTATTACCGAAATCAAGACCACTATCACATTCGATTCACTCAACCTCGTAAATGCAGAAGTTATCAGCGCATTCGAAGAGCAGCTCAATGCTGAGGATGAGGCTAAGGTTGCTGAGCTTCAGCAGTACGTTGACAGAGTTGAAGCTGCTAAGGCTACAATCGCTGACGAAGCTGCTGACTTAGAAGCTAAGAAGGCTGCATTGGACGATGCAAGAAAGGCTGCTAACCGTTCTGTTAAGGATGCCGGCGCTTACACAAAGGCTCTCGAAGTTGCAAACGGTTTGGTTTCACAGGTTGAAGAGTTGACCAAGACTGTTGAAGAGCTCGAAGCAGCTGCAGCAGCTGTTCCCGAAACTCCTGCTGAGGACGAAAACAAGGCTGAAGAAAACAAGCCTGCCGACACAACACCTAAGGATGAGAAGTCTTCCAATACAGGTCTTATCGTTGGTATAGTAATTGCTGTAGTAGTTATCGCTGTTATCGCAGTAGTAGCTGTTATGGGCAAGAAGAAAAAGGCTTAATCAATCACCATAATCTGATTTAAAAGCATAATTGCTGAATTTATCGACGTCTCGCAAAAGCGAGGCGTCGATTTTCATAATGGCTATGACGGCAAAATACACGCAAAGCAATACTTAATGAAAAACGCACAAGGATTTGCCTTGTGCGTTTTAATCATTGATTTTTAGAGGAATCTAAGGGGACAATAGCAAGAGTTTTTCCCAAAGGGAAAAGCATTTTCAATATGGTATCAATTTGCGGACTTGAAATTCCCCGTTCTATTCTGGCTATAACAGGCTGCTTTACTCCGCTAAGCTCCTCAAGCTTTTTTTGACTGATACCTTGTTCTTGTCGAGCCTTTATAAGCTCGCCGATTATTGCAACTCTCAAGTCGCTTTCGGCCAGCTCCTCCGGTGTGAATACTTCCTTTTCGAAGTCCTCCCAATCCATTCCGGCAGGGGAGACAATACTATTGTTACTCATATAAATCATTCCTTTCACAGCGATATGTGTATTTGATTATGATGGTTTATATATTTGCCGATTTATTTTGATGATTTGAGAGAATAACCGTGTTTGATAGTACAATTCGATTTGACGGTATATAGATAACTAAATGTTAAGTATTAAAAAATAGGCATACGCTGATTATTGCTTAAAAGTGACCGAAACAGTTGCTGTTAAATTCAAGCTAAAGCGATTGTACTGAGGTTTAATGCCGGATGCAGCATCAGTCGGGCTATTATTTTAAACAAGAATTAATTATTACATCTATCTAAATAATCCTTCATAAGCCTTTTCGCCTTTTCAATTTCTCTCTTAGGCGCTTTTTGAGTTTTCTTTATGAAATGAGACAAAAGAATAAATTGATTTCCGTCATATCCAAAGAATAGTATTCGGTTTCTCAGAGGTCTTAGCTCCCATATATCATCGTCCAAATGTTTGATATACGGTTCACCGAGTGCCTTGCCATATAGACTCAGCGATTTTACATAATCTCGTATTTTGTTCAAATTAATGCGGCTGTCTTTGTCGCTTTTATCGGCTAATTCCTGCAAGTATTCTCTTACCGGTTCATTACCGTCTTTATCTCTATAGAATTTCACCGTGTACATAGTCATTATGTCCTCAACTTTATTATATTATACTTAAAAGTTATTGTGATGTCAAGTACTTTTAAGTTATTAAAGCGCTCCGGCACATGAAATACATCAACCAAACAGAATTAATATCATTATCATTGTATCATGATAATGATATTAATTAACTGCTATATTTGCGATATACAGAGTGTACGGAACTGCTGCTACACGTTAACTCTATCAATCAATAAAATCCTTAACCTTATTAGAACGATTAGGATGGCGAAGCTTTCTTAAAGCCTTGGCTTCTATCTGACGTATGCGTTCCCTTGTCACATTAAACATCTGTCCGACTTCTTCAAGCGTGCGGCTTCTGCCGTCCTCAAGACCGAATCTGAGTCTAAGAACCTTTTCCTCCCGTTCGGTCAATGTGCCCAAAACTTGGTTAATCTGCTCCTTTAAGAGTATCAAGGATGCAGCCTCGGTCGGCTCGGGTGCGTTTTCATCGGGAATAAAGTCGCCTAAATGGCTGTCTTCCTCTTCGCCTATAGGCGTTTCTAAAGAAACGGGGTCCTGAGCGATTCGCATTATCTCACGAACTCTGTCTACAGGCATATCAAGAGCAAGTGCAATTTCCTCAGCTGACGGATCCCTGCCGTTCTGGTGAAGAAGCTGGCTGGAAACCTTCTTGACCTTTGTTATGGTTTCAACCATATGAACAGGTATTCTTATCGTTCTCGCCTGATCGGCAATAGCTCTTGTTATGGATTGACGAATCCACCATGTGGCATATGTCGAAAATTTAAAGCCCTTTGTGTAGTCGAATTTCTCGACTGCTTTTATCAGTCCTAAATTTCCCTCCTGAATCAAATCCAAGAAGCTCATTCCTCTTCCGCCGTAGCGCTTTGCTATGGAAACAACAAGCCTTAGGTTTGCTTCGGCAAGTCGCTTTTTAGCATTTGTGTCTCCCGCCTGCATTCTCTGGGCAAGCTCAATCTCTTCTGACGGAGACAAAAGCGGAACTCTGCCTATCTCCTTGAGATAGATTTTAACAGGGTCGTCTATGGCTATGCCGTCTGCCATTGAAATGTCGTAGTCGTCCTCTGTCGCCTCGCTTATAGAGTCAAGAGGCTCTGCCATGTCCTCAAGCTCAGTGAAAACGTCGACGTTTGGCACGATGTCATCAATTATCTCGATATTATTTGCAGCACAAATCTCATAAAAATGGTCAATCTGCTCAACATCGTAATCGGTGTCCTCCAAAACGTCGGTAATGGCTCTTGTTGTGAGCTTGCCGGTTGCTTTGCCCATTTCAATAAGACTTTCAATTGTGTTCTTCTTTTCGTTCATTTTTATACCATTCCTTTCCGCCTAAGTTCGATATATGCGGCAAAGCTGAAAATCAGAAGCTGCTCAATAATGAAGCAGCCGTCAGAGCCTATAAATAATCCTTGATTAACTCGCTTTAAGACCCTTAGACTGTGTATTCTTTGCGCCTTTAAAGCGTTTAATCAGCGATTTTTAAGTAATGTAAAACTGCGGCACCGTATTAATTGTCGGCGCTATGTACATTTGACGTCATATATCGATTTATGCAGATATTATTTTGATTGTCTGAGCTTGTTGTAGTATTCCAAAAACTCATCGTCGCTCATCGCCGATGCAGGCTGAGCGGTGTTTGACGCATTCATAAGAACCTTAATATAATCCTCTAAGGCTGCGCTGTCAATGGTTATATCTCTTGACCTTGCAAGAATATAGGATATTCTGCCCATTTCCTCGGGCGAAAATTCACCGCCGAGAGCAGTTAAGGAGACTTCTTCGCCGTTTTCGCAGCATTTTGCCAGTTTTTCGTACACTTTTTTATAAAAAGACGTTATAAACCTGTCTGTCGGCAGAGCTTGAAATACTCTTTTCGCACTGTCGGGATGAATTAAAACGTATGCAATAATTCCTTCCTCTGCTTTTGCCTCCTTGGGATGGCTTTGAGCGTCGGGGTTGATGCTGTCACGTCGGTTGAAGCCTGACTCTATTTTTTTCCACTCTTTTTTCTGATCGGAGCGGCTTTGCTTTTTTATATATGCTGCCACCTCTAAAGAAAGAGCTTCCTTCGGCACGCCGTAGTCCTGAGCGAGCTTTGATATATAAATTTCACGTTCGACCTTGCTTTCAATCCCTGCAAGCACTGAGACAGTGCGCTTTAGATATTCAACCTTTCCGAGCTCGGAGTCCATATCCAAGCCGTTTTGGCACTTGTTCAGCTCGAAGGCAACTGCTCCTTGCGAACCGTTTAACAGCAGCTTGAAGCGCTCTGCTCCGAGCTTATTTAAATAGTCGTCGACGTCTTTAACGCCGTCTCCTGCAATCTTGACTACCTTTGTTTTAATTCCCGCGGCAGTCAGAATGGATATAGCTGAGGTTGTAGCCTTCTGACCTGCTTCGTCGGCGTCGTAGCATATGTATACCTCATTGCAGTACTGCGACATCAGCCGTGCGTGCTCGCTTGTTATTGCTGTGCCGCAGGTTGCGACCGCTTCGGTAAATCCGGCCTGATGAAGTGAAATAACGTCGACGTTTCCCTCACAAAGTATAAGGCGCCCCGACTTAACCGATGTGTTTTTTGCAAAATTGAGAGCAAACAGAGTCTTGCTTTTTTCGTATACCGGCGTTCCCCTAGAATTGAGATATTTCATTCCCTTTGATTCTTTTTCAAGCGTTCTGCCTGAAAACGCTATGACGTTTCCTCGCAAATCGAAAATAGGGAAGATGACACGGTTGACAAAAAAGTCAAACCATCTGCCGTTTTTCTCTGTTATCAGCGACGCCGCCATAAGCTCCTGCTTGGTATATCCGAGGGACAGCATATGGTTTGTAAGCGACGTCCAATGGTTGGTGGCAACGCCCAAGCCGAAGCTTTTAATAGTTTCCGGGAGCAGGCGGCGCTTGTTTATAAGATATTCAAGGCCCTCCTTACCGTCCGGTGTTTTGAGATTTTGATAAAAGAATCTTGCCGCTTCACGGTTCATTTCGAGCGTTCGCTTTTTTATCTGGGCGTTTCGGTCGGTGTAGCCGTCCTCGGGCATAGGTATCCCGGATTTTTCGGCGAGATATTTTACAGCTTCTATGTAGTCGAGATTTTCAATCTTCATTATGAAGGTGATAACGTCTCCGCCTGCGCCGCAGCCGAAGCAGTAAAAGCTCTCGCTGTCAGGGTACACGGTACATGACGGCGTTCTTTCGGAATGAAACGGACACAGGCATTTATAAATGTGCCCCGACCTTTTCAGCGTAACGTACTGCCGCATAATATCATCTATTCTGTTTGAATCCTTAATTCTGCTTAAAAAGTCACTTGAAAGCTGCACTTGCTCACCTCACTTTCCTTTATTGCGCATTAAATCAGTAAATGCCCCATCCCTTCGGGACATAAAGCTCTATAAACAGATTTGTGCAGTATTTATCGGTCATGCCGGCGATGTAGTCGCATACGGCGGTGTCCTTGTCGAATCTGTCGGCAAGGGAAAGATAATCTGACGGGAGCTTATCCGGATTGTTGTAAAAGTAATAATAAAGCTTTTCAATCATGTCTCTTGCTTTGGATTCTTCCGATTTGCATACCGGGTTTTTATAGACATTGGCAAACATGAAGTCCTTAAGCTCTGACATTGCCGCTTCAACCTCGGGTGAGAAACAGATGCTTTCAGCTCCGTTTTCAACCAGCGAGCTGACGGCTGTGGTTATCCTTTGAGACTTTGTTTTTCCCAACACGTCGGTAGCGGACTGCGGAAGCTCATCGCTTCTTATCACTCCTGCACGAATTGCGTCCTCTATGTCGTGGTTAATAAACGCCGTAACGTCGGCAAGTCTGACGACATAGCCCTCTCTTGTCGAAGCTATTTCATCTGTATGCTTCAAAATGCCGTCTCGTACCTCGTATGTGAGATTAAGCCCCTTGCCGTCTTTTTCGATGTAATCTACTACTCTCAGACTCTGGCGGTAGTGCTTGAAGCCGTTGGGCGATATTTTTGCCAAAGCCGCTTCACCGGCGTGCCCGAAGGGCGTATGACCTAAATCGTGACCCAAGGCTATGGCTTCCGTCAGGTCCTCGTTTAGCCTGAGTGCCCTTGAGACTGTTCTTGCTATCTGGCTGACTTCAAGTGTATGGGTCAGTCTTGTTCTGTAGTGGTCGCCGGTCGGGTTTAAAAACACCTGTGTTTTTTGCTTAAGCCGTGAAAAGGCATTGCAGTGAATAATCCTGTCACGGTCACGCTGATAAACAGTTCTCATCGGACAGCTCGGTTCCTCAACCGCTCTGCCTAATGAATTTTTCGACATTGACGCAAACTCGCAAAGCGTTTTAAGCTCTAATTCTTCGGTATACTCCCTTGGTGTTATTCCTTTGTCCAACTACGCCACCGCCTTTTCGAATTTTTCTTGACATTTACTCAATAGTTTATACAAAATAAAAAGCAAATCCCCTCTATTTTCTGAACAAAAAAGAGAAGATTTGTACGTTTAAATAAAAGTTCAGGCAAAATCGAACTCTATATTAGTCACTTCTGACAATACAGCACTGCCGTTAGTTATATCCATCAGCTTCTTGCTGAAGTCGTCAAACAGCTCGGCTCTGACAGCTGCCGATATTGTGACATTATCAGAGTATGCTGTGTCGATTAGTCTGATATCGAAGTCGGGGAGGATGTAGCTCAGCTTATCGTAGTAGCGGTAATCAAGCACTGCGTTGAAGCGCACCGCCGGCATAAGCTCCATTATGTGCGCTGCTGCGACCGCTATGGATGCCGCTGTTGAATATGCCCTTGTCAGTCCGCCCTTGCCCAAGAGTATGCCGCCGAAATATCTTGTCACAACTATTGCGACATCGGTAAGACCGTTTTTATTTATTACATCAAGTATAGGCAGACCTGCTGTTCCCTGAGGCTCGGAGTCATCGGAGTATCTTGAAATATTGCCGTCCCTGAGAACATACGCATAGCAGTTGTGTCTTGCCTTGCGGTTGGCCGAGCGTATCTCTTCGATAAATCTTACGGCGTCCTCCTCGGTTTTAACAGGGGAGATATTTCCTATGAATTCGGACTTTTCGACAATGAAGCTGTCGCTTGCGCGTTCGTATATTGTTTTTGTACCCATACGCCCCTCCGTATACGAAAAAATGAGGGACACGCCCTCACTTTTTTCATTACTTGTTCTTGATGCCATAGCGCTTGTTGAAGCGGTCAACACGTCCGCCGGTGTCTACAAGCTTCTGCTTACCGGTGAAGAACGGGTGGCACTTTGAGCATATTTCAACCTTTATATCTGACTTTGTGGATCTTGTTTCGATAACATTTCCGCAAGCACAGGTGATGGTTGTAGGCTCATACTTAGGATGGATTCCTTCTCTTGCCATTTGTGTTTTACCTCCTTTTGAACTGATAATATTGACACATAGTAGCCCATCATCCTCAGTTCAGACAGTAGTACTATGATGAATTCCGTTTTGAGAAAGAACATATTATTTCTCAAAAACACGTTTACATAAAACCTGCGTTGCTTATTATAACACAGGTTATTTGAAATTGCAAGTGTTTTTTAACCGATATTAAATTCTTTTAGGTTAACGCCGCTGAGATTCTTTTTGTCTACCGCAACCGCTAAAACGTACCACCTTGTCAGGTCCTGCGGTACTTCATCGACGAGATTATCGATTGTCAGAAAAATCTGAAGGTTGTAAACGAACAAGTCCGACACAACCGGCTTTGGATTTTGCCTGTTGAAAGGCAGAATAGAAATCAACAGCACATAGTCGTCAAACATGGCTTCATCGTATACCGAGCCGATGTATCTTAAAAAGTCCTTGTCGAGATCGAATGAGGTTTTATAATTCTCGTAAAAGCTTAAAAGCTCTTCATATGTTTGTATGGAAGCTATTGTGGCGGTCGAATCGCCGAGAGCCTCAGTGGGGTGGGTAAACGGCCAAAACTCTGGGTAAATGTATCTGTAGCGCTCAGCGTCGTAAACGTCGTTGCTCTTATCGTCGATTACTTCATCTATTACGACTTCGATTTTATCATCGGAAACACCGTCAAGCGAGCCTTTGGGTACGGTAAAAATAAGATGGTAAATGATATTGCCGTATTTGGGTATATCCTTCGGAATGCTTCGCTCTATTCTTACCTGTGCGCTTCCGTCGTCAAAAATACTGATCCCGTTTGAGGTGTGGCTGACGTAAACGCTCGGCTCATTTATTGCAAGCATGACGATATCGTAGTCTTTAAAAAAGTTATCGACAAATGATGCGCAGGTGATAGTAAAGCGTTTGCCGAAAATAAAGTATTCCTCACTCTGATTGAAGTATGTTTCAAGCTCGTTGTAAGCATTTATAATATGTGCATAGGGGAATGCACTGTCAATGCTTTTTCTGGACATGGTTAAAAAGCTGCCTTCAAACTTTCCGATGCTGTCCGACTCGGCGAAAACGTTTTCTGTATTATCTGAAAGCGGCAGCGTCTCGCTTTGGTATTGCGAGGTTTCTGAGGGGATTTTATTACCGGTGCAGCCGGAAATAAGGAGCATTACCGCAATTAAAATGAAAATTATTCTTTTCACAACGGAACCTCCTTTTGAATTGAAGCCTGAGTATAGTTATCGGCAGCCGTTTACGGCTACGGCTGATATAATTGTGCATCATTTTCGGTTGCCGCTTTAGCGGCGAGAAAATGGCACGTTTAAATAAATTATAATAGCCGCTTACGGCTATTATATCACACTTGAATGCAATTATCAACAGCCCGCCGCCATGTAATTGCTGAATCCATGGCAACGGGCTGTGATGTAATTAATTAAAGCATCTGAACTACAAAAATATCGTAAATCGCCTTTATGGAGGTTTCAAAGTCTTCATTGCTTATTCCGACAATGATATTAAGCTCGCTTGAGCCCTGGTCTATCATCTTGACGTTTACCTTTGCATGGGACAGTGCCGCAAAGATTCTTGCCGCTGTTCCTCGCTGGGAGCGCATACCTCTTCCGACTATTGCAACCAAGGAAATATCTCTGTCGATTTCGATTTTGTCCGGCTTTACAGCGGAGTTAAGCGCTTTTAAGAGTGCTTCTTCCTTTTCCTCGAACTCGTTTTTATGAACGACTATGCTCATAGTGTCTATTCCCGAGGGCATATGCTCAAAGGAAATACCGTATGCTTCAAAGACCTCTAAAACCTTGCGTCCGAAGCCAAGCTCGGAGTTCATCATATCCTTTTCAATTGTTACGGTTACGAATCCTCTGTGACCTGCAATACCGGTTATTGTGTATTTGCAGTCGTCCGTGCCGGCGGATTCTACTATCATCGTGCCCTCGTCGTCGGGCTTGTTGGTGTTCTTAATGTTTATCGGTATGCCTGCCTTGCGAACGGGGAATATAGCTTCCTCGTGCAAAACAGTTGCGCCCATGTAAGCAAGCTCACGCAGCTCGTGATAGGTTATAGTTTGAATCGGCTCGGGGTCGGGAACGATTCTGGGGTCGCACACTAAGAAGCCGGATACATCCGTCCAGTTTTCATATATATCGGCGTTCACGGCAGCGGCGACTATAGAACCGGTGATATCGGAGCCACCTCTTGAAAATGTCTTTACGGTGTCGTTGGGCATAGAACCGTAGAAGCCCGGTATAACTGCGTTTCCGACTTCATCCAGACGCTTTTTAACTGCCTGACAGGTGGCTTCGAGGTCGAGCTTTGCATCCTCGGAGAAGAATATTACCTCGGCGGCGTCGACAAAGGCATAGTTTAAGTATTTGGCGAGTATCTTACCGTTGAGGTATTCACCTCTTGAAGCGGCATAGTCTCTTCCGGCTCTTGCCATAAAGCTGTGCCTTATAGTTTCAAATTCCTTTTCTAAAGACATATCAAGCTTGAGTCCCTCGATGATGTCTAAGTATCTTTGCTTTATGTCGTCGAACATCTGAGCAAAGTCTCCGCCTCTTACCGCCATATCATAGCAGGCATAGAGCATGTCGGTTACCTTTGTGTCCTTTGAATTTCTTTTTCCGGGAGCAGACGGAACGACGTATTTTCTCGCCGGATCTGCTTTTATTATGTTTGCAACTTTAATAAACTGATTTGAATCGGCAAGCGAGCTGCCGCCGAATTTGACTACTTTGGTTGACACTTAAAAAATCTCCTTATGGTTTTCTCAGTATATTACATTATATTATTTAGCCGCACTGCCGTCAATCGTTGAGAAATACGAATTTATACGATTTATTAATTGTTTTCTTGTGGAAAACGTATGTATTTACCGAACAAACATATGCGGTGGGGGATTGATACTGTCTTTTGTATGAACTAAGGCATAGTTAGCAGTGACTGATATAAAGCACTCGGCATCGGTGCATTAAAATACCGCAAAATCAATTGTCGATGATTCTGCGGCATTGTGCTTAGGGGAATACAAAAGAGTTTAGCCTAAAAAGGCAGGGCTGATTATTACTGCTGTGAATCTGCCTTTTTGGATGCCGCCTTGACGGTATCACGCATAAGTCTGACCTCGCTCATGGTCTTGGTGAGGGATTTTTCCGATTCGGCAAGAACGCTGTCCAGCTTGTCTATCATTGCCTTCTTTATGCTAAGATCCATGGCGTGAGCCTGAGCAGCTATATCTGCCGCAGCTGCCTTTGCCTGCTTAACTATCTCCTCTTGGGATACTAAAACCTTTGCTCTTTCCTCAGCCTTTTTGATAATAGCTTCAGCCTTTGCATTGGCTTCTGAGATTATTTCAGATCGGTCTGCGACCATTTCCTTTGCTTTTCTTATCTCAGACGGAAGATTGTATCTGATATTGTCGATGTATTCACGAAGCTTGTCGGTGTCGACCATGCTCTTCTTATTGGAGAAGGGGACAGTTACTGCCTTGTCCAAAAGCTCATCCATCATCTCTAAAATTTCATCAATAGTCATTTTTGTGCACTCCTTATATCAGGTTTTATTATTTACAAGTCTGTCGGCTATTATATCCTTTATTTCAGGCGGTACAAAGCCGTCGATGTCTCCGCCGAAGGAAGCTATTTGCTTTACAACGCTTGAGCTGAGATACATATTCTCTGACTTTGTAATAAGGAAAACTGTCTCAGCCTCGGGGCATAGCTTTTTGTTTGCCAATGCCATCTGAAATTCATATTCAAAGTCCGTTACAGCCCTAAGACCTTTTACTATTGCTGTAGCGCCCTTTTCCTTTACGAAGTTTGCCAAAAGTCCGTCAGAGGTCTCCACCTCGACGTTTTTTAAGTGAGGGGTTACTTTTTTAATCATTTCAACCCTTTCGTCGGGCGTAAAGCTCGGCGTCTTTTTGACGTTCACCGATACTAAAACTATAACCTTGTCAAAAAGAGCGGACGCCCTTTGAATTATGTCCAGATGTCCCAGAGTAACCGGGTCAAAGCTTCCGGGGCATATTGCTATTCTTTCACTCATCGCTGTCTCTGCCTTCTGTGTTGTATGTGTATACTGTAAGGGCTACCTTTTTGCCGTAGCCGTATTTACGTCTGATTTTAAGATTGCCTATTACTTCGGGAAGCTCAAGACCTGCCTCGTGTTCGCATACGACTATGCCGCCCTCGCTCATCTTCGGCTCTAAAAGCTCAAGCGTCTTTAAAACTAAGCCCATTTCGTATGGAGGGTCTAAAAATGCTATGTTGAAGCCCGTCGGAGCGGTTCGAAGATAACTCAAAACGTCTGAATTGATTGTTTTCGTCGCCGAACCGAGCTTGCATGAATCTACGTTGTCCTTTATAACGCTGCAGGCGTCCTTGGACTTGTCCACAAATATGCACTGCTTTGCGCCGCGGCTCATTGCTTCTATTCCGAGCTGACCGCTTCCGGCAAATAGGTCGAGCACTGCTGCTGATTGCAGGTCGAACTGAATAATTGAAAAGATTGCTTCCTTAATTCTGTCCTGGGTTGGTCTTGTGTCAAGACCGTCTAAGGTTTTAAGCCTTTTGCCCTTTAAATTTCCTGTTATGACTCTCATCTTTTATCTGCACTTTCGTTTATATTATACAAATCGTTTACTTTTGATACCGTTGACGGTATTTTCTCATCGTCTCGGCGAAAACCTCACCGTTGGACGGGGGAGTGTAGGTTATTGCGTTTGCTCCTGCTTTTATTGTCTTTTCGATGGTTTCCTCTGTAGGACCGCCGGTCGCAATTATCGGTATGTCGGGATATTTTTCTCTTATATGAGCTACCAGCGCAGGAGTTCCTACTGACGCCGCAACATTTAATATGTCCGCTCCGGCGGATATTCGTTCATCGATATTTTGATTTTCGGAAACGATAGTTGCTATAACCGGTATCTCAACTCTTTCTTTTATCATTGTGATGATAGACGGGTCTATAGGGGCGTTTAAAACAACTCCGAACGCTCCTTGATTTTCGGCTGCCTCGGCAAGCCTAACCGCACGCTCTCCGCCTGTAAGTCCGCCGCCGACTCCGACAAAAACCGGAACATCGGAGCATGAGATAATCGCTTGTGATATTATCGGCTGAGGAGTAAACGGATATACCGCTATAACTGCGTCGGTATTTATATTTTTGATTATTGCGACGTCAGTTGAGAATACCAGTGATTTAATGCGCCTTCCGAATATCAATATGCCGCTGCAGTCATATATACATTTCGGGACGTTGAGCGAATGTGAGCGGAGTGTTCCCTGATATGAAGGCATTTTCTTTGTCATTAAGGTGATATATTCCTTTCCTGAGTGGCGCAATAGGTGTTTTCGGTCGAATAATAGTCTTTAAAGATGATTATACCCTAATCTTTGTTTTTTGTCTATACACTTTTTTAATTTATTGCAGCTGACTTATAAACCTCTCTTTTACCTCCTGAGCCTTTGCGAGATTTATCTTCATAACAGCGGCAATGTCTTCTATAGATGCGTTTTTAAGCGCTTCCTTGGTTTTGAAGCTGAGCAAAAGGGCTTTTGCTTTCTTTTCGCCTATGCCGCTGATTTTTGTAAGCTCGGTTTCGTGGATGTGAGCGGAGCGCTTGCTTGTCTGAAAGGTTATAGTGTATCTGTGCACCTCGTCCTGAAGCCTTGTAAGCAGTGAAAAGACCGAACGGGATTTCATTATCTGTATTTCATCGCCTGTTGAGTTTACAACCGCCCTCGTGTGGTGCTTGTTGTCCTTGACCAGCCCGAAAAGCGGAACGCTTACTCCCATCTGAGCAAGTAACGGCGCAACTGCACCGACGTGTCCCTTGCCGCCGTCTAAGAAGATAACGTCGGGCAGGGTGCGAAAGCCTTGGTCCTTGCAGTTATCGTCAAAGTAGTTTTCAAATCTGCGGCGGAGAACCTCCTGCATACTTGCATAGTCATCCTGCTCGTACACTGTTTTTATGTTGAATTTTTTATAAAGCTTTTTGGCAAACCGCCCGTTATCCATGACGACCATGCCGCCCACCATATCGCTTGAGGCGAGGTTTGAAATGTCGTAGCATTCAATGTAAAGCGGTGTTTTGCTGAGTCCCAAAAGCGACGCCAGCTCCTCTAATGCGGCAATTTCCTTGCCTGTTCTTCCGACGTGAATTGAAAGCTGCTCCTGGGCGTTTTGCTTGGCGAGCTTTGTCAAATCGAACATATCGCCTCGCTTGGCTAAGTTTATATAAACAGCGTGTCCCGATTTTTCGGTTAAATACCTGCGGATGTTTTCGGTTTCCTGCAGCTCGCAGTCGATGTAAATGTCCTTCGGTATCTTTACCGAGCGGTCGTAGTATTGAATTAAAAAGTCCTCTCTTGCCAAAATATCGTCATCAATTTCGCCCAAGATAAAGTCCTTTTTGTCGCTGAGACGTCCGTTTCTGTATATCAAGACAGAGATACAGCCCAAGCTGCCGTTTTTAGCGAGACCTATTATGTCGGTGTCGGGCAGGTTCTTTTCAAATATTTTCTGCGTCTCGGCGGCACGCTTGATTGCGGCGATTCTGTCGCGAATTACGGCGGCTTTTTCAAATTCCATGTTTTCTGCGAGCCTGTTCATTTCCTCTGTCAGGGATTCAACCGTCATGCCGCTGCCGCTTTTAATATAGCTTACAGCCTCTTTGATTATCCCGGCGTAATCCTCCTTTGAAAAGCAGCCTCGGCACAGCCCTATGCAGCGCTTTATCTGATAATTCAGGCAGGGACGCTCCTTTTTAAAGTCCCTCGGGAACACCTTTTTGCAGGTCGGAAGCATGAAAACACGGTTAACCTCGGCGACAGTCTGGCTTGAGGTCAGACCGCTTGTGTAGGGACCGATATATGTTCCGGAATCCGTTTTTTGAAGCTCACGGGTAATTCTGGGGTACTCCTCATCGGAAATCTTGATATATGAATACCCTTTGTCGTCTTTTAAAAGGATATTATATTTGGGTTGGTGCTGCTTTATCAGCGACGCTTCCAAAACCAAGGCTTCATATTCCGAATCGGTGACGATAAACTCGTAGTCGTAGACATTTGAGACCATTTTTGCAACCTTGGGGAGATGGTCGTTGTCGTGAAAATATGTCGAAACTCGGTTGCGGAGGTTTTTGGCTTTTCCGATATATATAATTGTCCCCGATTTGTTTTTCATGATATAGCATCCGGGAGATGAAGTGAGCTTAAGGGTCTTGTTCCTTAAGTATTCAAGTCTCGGATTGTCAGAAATCGTTACCCTCATTATAAATCCTGCCTTACTTTACGGGTAATCGCCGATTCGTGCGCAGTACTTTATGCAGACACAAATCGGCGATTGTTATGATAATCAGTCCATGGTTATGGTTTTAATTCTCTGAGGAGTCAGCGGCTTGTCTCTTAAATCGGTCTTAACCGATGCTATCTCGTCGACCGTCTCGATTCCTTCAATAACCTTGCCGAAGGCTGCGTATTGACCGTCTAAATGCGGTGCGTCCTGATGCATGATAAAGAATTGAGAGGACGCAGAGTCGGGGCGTTGTGATCTCGCCATAGAAATGACGCCTCTTTTGTGCTTGATGGTATTTTTAACCCCGTTTGCCATGAACTCGCCCTTGATATTTTTATCTGAGCCGCCTGTTCCGTTGCCCAACGGGTCGCCGCCCTGAATCATAAATCCGCTGATTACACGGTGGAAGATGAGTCCGTCGTAAAAATGGCGGTTGACAAGCTCAACAAAGTTTTCAACTGTCAGCGGTGCGTCATCGGGGTAAAGCTCGATTTTTATTTTCTTTCCGTTTTCCATTTCAATAGTTGCTGTGTTCATGATGATGAGTATTCCTTTCATTTTACATTTTGTTTTTGATAAAAAGTATTGACCGATTAAAAATAGTCGTCAGGTTCAACCTCGGTAAGTCCTTCGGGGATGGACATATCCATCTCGCTGATGTTTGTTTCAATGACGTCAAAGCTGTACCGATTGTATGACCCTGCCTCAACGCTTAAGTCTGCAACGACTACCTTGCCGTTCGGCGAGAAGGTCCATGTGGATTTAACGGTTTCGCCGTCGTCATCAATTTCATAAACCTCTGTGACCGTGCCGTCTGCGTCCTCGTCGTAGGATACAAGGCTGTATAAGCTTGGTTCGTAGCCAAACTCACGTTCTTCGTCCTCGGGGTCTCTTTGATACTTGTAGTAGGTCATTTCGGATAGGTCAATGACATATGCAAGCTCCTGCGTCATTACAATTTTTTGATTGTCGTTGATATAGACCTTTTCATTTTGATTTATAAAGTATTCACGCTCGAAGCTAACAATATTTTCAGAGTCGTATGAAACAGCCTCGGTGAGCTTTGCGTGTACCTTCTTTGAATTTAAGAGATTTAAGTATTCGTGCGCTTTTAATTCGACGTCTCCTATAACAACGTTGTCGTCCTCATCGTCCGTCTGCGAGGTGTGGGCTTCATCGGAAACGGGCGGCTCGGTGACGCTTTCTGAGGTCTTGGGCTGTTCCTCTGCTTGTGTTACCGATGTAGTGCCTGAAGCGGAGTCATCTGATGTTATCGGTTTTGATTCGCTTTTTGAAACTGTGTTGTCAGGTATCCCGGAGCCTTTGTTTTCTTCAGGAATGCCGCTTTTTTCGCAGCCTATGAGCGACACGGCTACAGTTAACGCCATAAGTGCCGCAAAAATTCTCTTCATTGATTTATCAGTCCTTTCCTTTATGCGAAAAATCAAGCTTTGCATGGCTGACAGCCGTTTTTGAAGCCTGAAAATCGGAGCATAAATCAGCGATTGCTTTATTATACACTTTTTTGTGCTGCATTTCAAGTATCGGGCAAAAATATGCTCATAACGTCAAAATAAATGAATAAAACCTGAGTATTTGCAGAAAATAGCATAAATTAAAAATTGCTAAACAGGGGTGATATGTTAATGTCAAAAAGAGTCGGTTCGGCTACTATTATGCTTGAAAATTCAGTCAGTGCTGTGTCGTTTGCCTGCGTCGGAGGAAAAAAAGAAGGTGAGGGACCGTTTGGAGACATTTTTGATTATATCGACAGAGATGATAAATTCGGTCAGGAGAGCTTTGAAGAGTCGGAAAGCGCAAGTCAGGGGCTTGCTTTGCAAAATGCCTTGGAAAAGGCTCAGCTCAAGGCGACGGACCTATCGTTTATGTTCGGCGGAGACCTGCTGAATCAGTGTATAGGAACAAGCTTCGGAGTCAGTGACTTCGGAGTGCCGTTTATCGGTATATACGGCGCCTGCTCAACTATGTCTGAGGGGCTGATGCTTGCGTCGCTGAGTGTAGACAGCGGAGCAGGAGACAAGGTAGCAGCCGTTACATCCTCTCATTTCTGCACGGCGGAAAGGCAGTATAGGTTTCCTTTGGACTACGGCGGACAAAGAACGCCAACGTCTCAGTGGACTGCAACGGCTGCCGGTGCGGTGATTGTGCAAAAGGGCAATACAGCGCCGATAATAAAGGCCGTGACAGTCGGGAAAATCGAGGACAAGGGCATTAAGGACGCCAATAACATGGGCGCCGCTATGGCACCTGCGGCTTATTCAACAATAAAGCAGTTTTTTAAAGATACATCTAAGTCTCCCGATGATTTCGACTGCATTGTAACCGGCGACCTCGGGCTTGTCGGCTCGAGAATCCTTATAGAGCTTTTGCACAGAGACGGCATAGAAATTGCAGACAGGCATCTCGACTGCGGCTGTATGATTTACAACCAAAAGGAGCAGGACGTTCACGCAGGAGGCTCAGGCTGCGGCTGTGCCGCAAGTATGCTCTGCGGACATTTTCTTCCGGAAATAAGGGCAGGAAGGCTGAACAACATACTGTTTGCTGCAACCGGAGCGCTTTTGTCTCCGACGTCTACGCAGCAGGGCAAAAGTATCCCGGGGATATCTCACTTGGCTTGGATTTCATCGGGAGTTTGAAAGGGGTGATTTTTAATGCAGTTTTTATGGGCGTTTATAATCGGCGGAATACTCTGCGCCATCGGTCAGGTTTTAATTGATTATACAAAGCTGACTCCGGCGAGAATTTTGGTTTCATACGTCGTCGCCGGTGTTGTCTTAGGCGGCATCGGATGGTATGAAAGGCTTATAGACTTAGCCGGAGCAGGTGCAAGTGTGCCGCTTACGGGCTTCGGGTATTTATTGTCAAAGGGAGTACGGGAAGCTATAGACGAAAAGGGCTTTTTAGGAATATTCACAGGCGGCTTAAGCTCATGCGCCGCAGGAATAACCGCTGCCATGGTCTTTGCACTTTTGATGGCAGTGTTGTTCAAGCCCAAGAGCAAGAGCTTATAGCTCGGCAGACAAAAAGTCCGTGTGAAATTGCAGCTGGTGAATTTCACACGGACATTTATTTTTGAGTTGGGTAATGCTTATATCGGCGACACAAAAGAGCGTCAGCGGACAAATTCCTCAGGCTTGTGTGCCGACCTCGGCAGAAGATATTTCGGATTGTTCGGTCTCTCTGTTTTTCTTTGACTCCTTCGAGAACAGAATTACAAAGCATATTGCGTGAGAAACAGACGCCAACAGCCATGATATCGGGTAGGACAAAAACAGAACAGTCAGCGACTTCTCGGGGTCGTAGCCGCAGGCGACTTTATACTGGGCGAAGTATGTGCTTATCCACAGTATTCTGAATCCGCATACAAAGGCGATGGTCGTCACTGTGGGCAGCACCGAGTGACCTATACCTCTGAGCAGACCGACTAAAACGTCCATAATTCCGTCTAAGAAGTATGTGACAAGGATGACGGACATTCTCGTGACGCCGAAGGCTATCTCCTGCGGCTCGTTTGTGTACAAGGAAAGAAGCTGTGTATCAAAGACCTTGGCAAGAAGTCCGAAGCCGATGCCGACTGCAACAACCAGTCCCAGACATTCAAAAGCGACTGCTTTAATGCGCTTGAATTTTTTAGCACCGAAGTTTTGGCTCGCAAAGGTTATTGCCGCCTGGTAAACGGAGTTCATCGCCATGTAAATAAAGCCTTCTATGTTTGCGCCTGCACCGCTTCCTGCCATTGCGGATGCGCCGAAGAAGTTGATTGAGGACTGGATTATTACATTTGATATAGAAAAGATAGAGCCTTGGATTCCGGCAGGAAGTCCCACGGCAACAATGCTTTTAAGCTTGTCAAAGTGGATTTTTATTCTGTTGATGTACAGCTTTATCGGACCTTCCGAGTGCATAAGGCAAAGTATAACCAGCACGGCGGAAATAAGCTGGGATATTATGGTGGCAAGGGCAACACCGGCTACGTCCATTTTGAACAGAATTACGAAAATCAGGTTCAAAACGACGTTTACAACTCCGGATATTGTCAGGTAATAAAGCGGTCTTTTTGTGTCTCCGACAGCGCGCAATACCGCAGCACCGAAGTTATAAAGCATATTCACAGGCATTCCGATGAAGTATATTTTTACATAAAGGGCTGAAAGCTCGATAACGTCCTCGGGCGAATCCATAAGCTTTAAAAGGTTTTCGGCTGTGAAGAATCCGAAGATTCCGACAGCTATTCCGCATATAATAGCTACGGCAATAGAGGTGTGAACGGTTTCGGCAACGTCACGCATCTTTCCTGCGCCGTAGTGACGGGAAACGACAACGCTTGTACCTACCGAAAGTCCCATAAAGACGTTTACAATCAGGTTGATAAGAGCACCGGTCGAGCTTACTGCGGCGAGTGAATGCTCACTGCCCCATTTTCCGACAACTACAATATCTGCGGCGTTATAAAGAAGCTGCAAAGTTCCCATCAGCAGCAGGGGAATTGTGAATTTGATAATTTTAGAAAAAATAGCGCCGTCGGTCATATCCACGCCGCCTTTTAAAGAAACGCTTTTTTGGCTTGACAAAGCAAAAACACCTCGCCTTCTGACATAGTGATATTTATTCTACTCCTTTGCCTCGCTTTTTTCAACTTATTTTTTGATATTCGGCTACACTGTCAAACTGCACACATTTATTGTCTTACAATTAGTCAAAACCTCCAAACTAAGACTGCTGTTTTACTTCATTTTACTTTTCTGCTGAGCAGGGTGTTATGCTGCGGATGCTGTTGAGTATGTTTACATACTGCGTATGAGCAGGAGTAAAAAACGGCATTGGCGAAAATGTTAATATTAATAAACGAAATAGTTATTGACTTTGACAATATAATAATTTATACTGTTAAGAGGGCAAATAATGTCTCATTTTTTAAAAATTTATGAAACAAGAAAGGACGAATTTTGATGGAATTAGAAAAAATTTATTCTTTACATATGGGAAAGGCAAACTGCGCAGTCGATTTGGGCGACGGCAGTGAAAGAGGCGAGTATGTCAACCAGGACTACATACTGAATAAGCTGGGCAGACCGCACAGAGCTATTAATCTTATGTATTGCTACTATCCCTTGGACAAGGGCTGGCCTTTAAGAGCAAGCGTTGCATTTCCTCCGTCAGACACTGCTGACGCTTGGGGATACCCCTACGACGACTACTTCCCGTACAGAGGCGGCTTGGAGGGCAAAAAAGACGACCCTGTTTTTGAGCAGATGCGAGACATCCGCCGTCACGGTCAGGACGTTATTTTGACTCTTACAGTCGACCCAAATGTTTCCGACGAGCATCTTATCGCCATAGCAAAGGATTTACTGCCCTTCGGAAGACTTATGCTCAGAATTAATCACGAAGCAACGGGCAATTGGTTCTCGTTCAATAAAAGGTGTACTTATAAAGAGGTTGCAGACTTCTTCCACCGCTTTGCAAAGATTATTCATGAGTATGCGCCTAATGTCAGAACAATTCTCTGCGCAGGAGCAGCCGGAGAGGGTGAAGACGGCAAGATAGGCATGGAAGAGCTTTTCCTTGATTCTGCTAATGAGACTGATATATGGTCTATTGATAAGTATATGTCGCTCCACTGGGGCTGGCCGAACGACATTGCCTTAAAGGGCGGACATTCCTTCAGCTACACAGGTGCTAAGCCGGTTTACGAGTCCACCAAGGCTACATACGAAAGATATAAAGAGATATGCGGCTGCGACAAGCCGATGGTTATGAGCGAGCACAATGCAGACGGCGACGTCACCGGTCCTTATGACCAGGCAAAGGTAGTAAGGCATTTCTGCGATATGCTTGTTGAGGACAACGCAACATGGCTTGACGGCTTTACAATGTATCAATTCAGAGACAGGGGAAGGCTCGGACTTGAATGGGAGGATCCCAACAATCCTGACGTCGGCATAGAGCTTCCGCTCCTGAAGGAGTACAAGAAGATAATCCATGAGGATTGGTTCAGCCCGAAAATGGAGCTTGGAAATGAGCTTTCACTTCCTGTTAAGCTTCGCTGGGGCGGCTCTGACGACTCAGACGGCATTGCAATTCCTTTAAAGCTTGAAGCAGATCCCGTTTTCTGTGAACTTACATTTGATAATGACGATGAGTCCAACCTAATGATTGAGATTAACGGCAGATGGTTCTATAAGTCTCCGAAGTGCAAATATGTCGATTTGATGCCTGCGTTCTTTGAAAACAAGCTTGACGGCGCAACTGAGATGACACTAAAGCTTTTTGCACCTCCTGCAAGCGGTGAAAACGAGCCGGGAGCTACCGACTATTATTCTGTTATTGATAAGATGCCCAAGCTCAGGGTTGAATATGAGCCGGTTGTTCCGTTTACAATTTAATACAGCGATTTGCGACACATTTACTTGCTATTTTTTGCTTCGCCGTATATAATAAATTATAGAAGATATAATGTTTTAGGCGGTGACAAAATGATTGTTTATCACGGAAGCAATGTTGTTGTGTCGAAACCTGTTCTTGTCAAGCAAAATCGTTTTCTGGATTTCGGTTATGGATTCTATACGACGACAAACAAGCAGCAGGCTGTCGGATTTGCACAAAAGGTTTCAAAACGACGTTCCGAGGGCTCGCCAAGCGTAAGCATTTATGAGATTGACGAGAGAAAAGCGTTTTCTGATTGCCGCACGCTTATATTTGAAAGCGCAAATGAAGCGTGGCTGGATTTTGTTGCCGATAACCGCTCGGGAAAACAATTGAGCGAGACATACGACTTGGTTTTCGGCCCGGTAGCAAACGATGATGTGTACACAACTTTTACTCTGTACACCTCGGGAGTTTTGACAAAAGAGCAGACGTTGGATGCTCTCAAGATAAAGAAGCTCTATAATCAGCTTGTTTTTACATCGGAAAAAGCTTTGTCTTATATTAAATTCGTCGGGACGGTGGATTTGAATGGATGAAAATAAATTCAGCGCATTAATGGGACTCATTGTTCCTCAGATAGTAAGCCTCATTTCATCTCGGTACTCCTGCGACGAGCTCACGGCTTCCGATGAGTTTTACAGATCAAAGGTATATGCTCTTTTGGAACAGGAGGATACAAAGGTCTGGCACTTCAGTCCGCTGACGATTTTGAATATGTTTGATGAAGAAAAGAAAACAGGTGAATTTGTAATCCCCGAGGAGGGCTGAAATGAGTGCTCAAGGTAATTTTATGATTTTCTGTGCTGAGCAATATAAGCTTGCAAGACGATTGACGGGCAGACAGCTTGCGATTCTTTTTGAAGAATACGGCGTTTGGGAATATGTTTATTCTTGCTATGAAGC
>DKWG01000008.1:2090-7031 GCA_002491605.1 Ruminococcus sp. UBA7158 | reverse complement strand
CAAAGCGCACTCATTTAAACTAAATATTATTCATTAAATAAAATCAGCACCTGTCGATAATGACAGGTGCTGATTTGCTGTTGTATTTTAAGCTCGGGATTTATTCATCGTCCTTCTTTTCGGCAGGCTTGGCGGTGGGAACATCAGCCGGCTGCTTCTTAGAGTTGGAACGGAGTATACGCTTGACAATCAATACTGCAATAAGGATTACAACTGCGAGCATCAAAAGATAAGGCAAAGCGCTTACAATTCCGACGAACAGATCCTTAAAGCCCTCGCCGATGTCGTACAGATTATCCGAAAGACCCTGCTTGATTCGCTCAAATACTCCGGGCTTGGCAACCGGAACGGTTGAAATTCTTTCAACCTCGCTGATTTCCAGCTTGAGCGTTGAGTAGGACACAAGGCTCTTATAGGAATTGAGCTGAGCTGTATAGGATTCAATTTGGTAGTTTACATTTGTGAGGTAGTTTTGAATGCTGAGTATTTCTTCAACGGTTTCGGCCTTTTCCATCAGCTTCAAAAAGCTCTCTTGCTCTGCTCTTAAAGCTGACAGCCTCGCCTCTGTATCGACATAAGCTGCGGTTATGTCGTCGATATACTCATAAGTGTAGGTGACTGTTGCTAAAGTTCCAAGCTCGGTTGTAAACTCATCAAAGCGCTGAGCAGGTATGCGGATTGTATAGCTTGCGGAGCGCAGACCCTTTCTGCCGTATGAGTTTCCGTTTTGAGTGGAGTTTTGAATGTATCCGCCGTATGCGGTTATGCGTGTTGACAGTTCGCTTATGAGCGTGTCAAATTCAAGGGTTTCAACATTCATGGTTTTGTTCTTGATGATTTTGCGCTGCGACTGCTCAATGGAGTCTGCATCGGCATTTCCGCCTGAAGCGGAGGGAGCTTTCGGAACGGCGGACGGCTCCATCGGTTCTGTCATGGGCATATCATAGGCGACGTCTTCAACGGGAGCCTCTTCCGGTATCCAATCGTCAGACCAGCCGTATTCGGGGGCACTGCTGTCGTAGGACTTATTGTTGTCAACGGCAAAGCCGTTAGTCAGTCCGGATGAGCTGCCGCATCCGGTAAATACTGAAAGCGTGAATATAAGTGAAAACAGTAATGCGAGAGTTTTTTTCATAATATGACCATCCCTTTCATTGCGAATGCAAAAAGCCTGTATGTAAATGCGTTCGAATGAGCCTTTTGCGATTGCTCTTTGAAAATAATACAATTATGCGGTGCGAAATATTGCATTGTACACTTTTTATTTTAAATTTATATGAATGAAATGTCAATAAGCATTGCCAAATATCCTGCCTGTTTGTGGATATTCAACGAAAAAAACAAATCGAGTCTAAACTACTTGACTTCTTGACAAAAAAGTTGTAGTCTTTTATATTGTATCATAATGGCTAAAAAGACGCCTAAACGCAAAACACGGTTTTTTGACTGGCTGATTTTGACGAAGTTTTTCAACGATTTCACTTGTTCTGTGTGCAAACTTAACAATACAGTGTTTTTTGTGCTGAATTCGGGCGTGTATTAAAGCGATTATTCTGGAATTTTAATTTAAAATATGAGGAGTGATAAGCCAATGGTCAATGTCAAGGATGTGCAGCTTGGTAAAAATGTAGTCCGCAAGAGCTTTGCAAAGATCAATGAAGTGCTGGAGATGCCTAATCTTATCGATATTCAAAAGGCTTCCTATCAGTGGTTCTTAGACGAAGGCTTAAAAGAGGTATTCAATGATGTAACCTCTATTAAGGATTACAATGAAACCTTGGAGCTGAGCTTTATTGACTACAGGCTCGACGCTGAGCCTAAGTACACTATTGCCGAATGCAAGGAGCGCGACACAACATATGCCGCACCGCTTAGGGTTACGGCGAGACTCAACAACCTTGAAACCGGCGAAATCAAGGACAGCGAGGTTTATATGGGCGACTTCCCGCTGATGACACCGTCGGGAACGTTCGTCATCAACGGTGCGGAAAGAGTTATTGTTTCTCAGCTGGTTCGTTCACCGGGTGTTTATTATTCCTTTGAAAAGGACAAGGTAGGTAAGGATTTGTTCAAGTCGACCGTCATCCCGAACAGAGGCGCATGGCTTGAGTATGAAATGGATTCTAACGACGTTGTATATGTCAGAATCGATAAAAACAGAAAAATACCGATAACAACCTTTATCCGTGCAATAGGAATAGGAACAAACGCTGAGATTGCAGAGTACTTCAATAATGACCCGAGACTCGATGCAACCATAGCACAAAAGGATTCAACCACAACAACCGAGGAAGGTCTTATAGAGGTTTATAAAAAGCTCCGTCCGGGCGAACCGCCGACGGTTGACAGCGCCATTACACATATAAACAACCTCTTCTTTGACGCAAGAAGATACGACCTTTGCAGATTCGGAAGATATAAATACAACAAGAAGCTCGGCATCGCTTCAAGAATTGTAGGATATACACTCACAAGACCGGTTGTAAATCCGCTTACCGGCGAAATCATTGCCGATGAGGGCGAGCTTGTCACAAGAGAGCTTGCCGATGAGATCGAAGCAAGCGGCGTCAGCGAGGCATTCATTTCCGTTGAAAAGAGAGAAACCATAACCAGCCAGACGGGCGAGGTTACTCACAAGGTAGAAACTGTTGAGGTCAAGGTTATCGGAAACGGAATGGTTGACATCGACAGATACGTTGACTTTGACGCTAAGCCCTTCGGAATCAACGAAAAGGTATCCTTTAAGGTTTTAAAGGAAATCCTTGAGACAAGCGAAAATCAGGACGAGGTTATTGAAAAGGTTAAGCAAAGAGTCGACGAGCTTATACCCAAGCATATCGTTTTAGAGGATATGCTTGCAACTATCAGCTACTTTTTAAACCTTTGCGAGGGCGTCGGCACTGTTGACGACATTGACCACTTGGGCAACAGAAGAATCCGCTGCGTCGGCGAGCTTTTGCAGAACCAGTTCAGAATCGGTTTTTCCAGAATGGAAAGAGTTATCCGTGAGAGAATGAACATTCAGTCTCAGGATATCGAGGTTGTAACACCGACTGCACTTATTAATATAAGACCCATAACTGCGGCAATCAAGGAGTTCTTCGGCTCCAGCCCGTTGTCTCAGTTCATGGATCAGACAAACCCCCTTGCCGAGCTTACTCATAAGAGAAGACTTTCAGCTTTGGGCCCCGGCGGTCTTTCCCGTGACCGTGCAGGCTTTGAGGTAAGAGACGTTCACTATTCTCACTACGGAAGAATGTGTCCTATCGAGACTCCTGAAGGACCTAACATCGGACTTATTTCATATCTTGCATCCTTTGCAAAGATAAATGAATACGGCTTTATCGAAGCTCCTTACAGAAAAGTAGATAAGGCAACCGGAGTTGTAACCGACGAGGTTGTTTACATGACCGCAGACGTCGAGGACAACTACATGGTAGCTCAGGCAAACGAGCCTTTGACTGAGGACAACAAGTTTGCAAGAGCTAAGGTCAACGGCAGATACCGTGACCAGATTATGGAGATAGACCGTGAAAACATCGACTTCATGGATGTATCACCTAAGATGGTTGTTTCAGTCGCTACCGCTATGATTCCGTTCCTTGAAAACGACGACGCAAACCGTGCTCTTATGGGTGCGAACATGCAGCGTCAGGCTGTTCCGCTTCTTGTAACGGAAAACCCGATTGTCGGCACAGGTATGGAGTACAAGGCGTGCGTTGACTCAGGTGTTGCTGTTGTCTGCGAGGCTCCCGGCGTTGTTGAAAGGGTTGACGCATCCGAAATAGTTGTAAGAGAGGATTCCGGCGAGAAGCGCACATATACCTTGACCAAGTTTAAGCGTTCCAACGCAGGAACCTGCACCAACCAGCGCCCGATTGTAGCAAAGGGCGAAAGAGTTGAGAAGAATCAGGTTATAGGTGACGGTCCTGCAACCTGCAACGGTGAAATTTCACTCGGTAAAAACGCTCTCATAGGCTTTATGACTTGGGAAGGCTATAACTACGAGGACGCCGTTCTGCTCAACGAAAAGCTTGTAAGAAACGATGTTTATACATCTGTTCATATTGAAGAATACGAAATCGAATGCCGCGACACCAAGCTCGGTCCCGAGGAGATAACAAAGGACATTCCGGGCGTCGGCGAGGACGCGCTCAAGGATCTCGACGAAAACGGTATCATAAGAATCGGTGCCGAGGTCAGAAGCGGCGACATACTTGTCGGTAAGGTTACTCCGAAGGGTGAAACCGAGCTTACCGCCGAGGAAAGACTCTTAAGAGCAATCTTCGGTGAAAAGGCAAGAGAGGTAAGAGATAACTCCTTAAGAGTTCCTCACGGCGAGTCCGGTATTATTATAGACGTAAAGGTATTCACTCCCGAAAACTGCGACGAGCTTTCTCCCGGCGTCAATATGCTTATAAGATGCTATATTGCACAGAAGAGAAAGATTTCCGTCGGAGACAAGATGGCAGGTCGTCACGGAAACAAGGGTGTTGTTTCAAGAATTCTTTCTCAGGAGGATATGCCGTTCTTGGAGGACGGTACACCGCTTGATATAGTTTTGAACCCCTTGGGCGTTCCTTCCCGTATGAATATCGGTCAGGTGCTTGAGGTTCACCTCGGTATGGCTGCAAGAAAGCTCGGCTGGAAGATTATGACCCCTGTATTCGACGGCGCACACGAAGAGGACATCAGAGAGTGCTTCAGGCTTGCAGGCATGGCAGAGGACGGTAAGACCGTTTTGTACGACGGACGTACAGGCGAGCCGTTCGACAACAGAGTAACTGTCGGTATCATGTATTACCTCAAGCTTCACCACCTCGTTGACGATAAGATTCACGCTCGTTCCGTCGGTCCTTACTCACTGGTTACACAGCAGCCTCTCGGCGGTAAGGCACAGTTCGGCGGTCAGCGTTTCGGAGAAATGGAAGTTTGGGCGCT
>DKWG01000008.1:0-1771 GCA_002491605.1 Ruminococcus sp. UBA7158 | reverse complement strand
AATGGAAGTTTGGGCGCTTGAAGCTTACGGCGCGGCATACACTCTCCAGGAAATCCTCACCGTTAAGTCTGACGATACTGTGGGCAGAGTTAAGACTTATGAGGCAATTGTCAAGGGACAAAATGTTCCCAAGGCAGGTATACCCGAATCGTTTAAGGTTTTGGTTAAGGAGCTTCAGTCGCTTTCACTCGACGTCAGAGTTTTGGACGAAGCAGGAGATGAAATTGACCTCAAGCAGAACTTTGATGAGGACAACGATATCATTCCTCAGCCGGTGGCAGACGCTGACTACGGAATGACATATGAAGCTGACGAAAGCCTTGATGATTACACATCGGATGAAACAAGCGATGATTATGACGACGATTATTTTGACGCAGACGATGAAGAGATAACCGGATTTTCCACAAGCGAAGAGGATTCTTCCTTAGATGATTTGGTTTGATTTGAAAAACGGCAGGATAGACTGGATAAAAATATAACGTAAAGAGGGTTTGCACTTTGGATTTTAATGTTTTTGATTCGATAAAAATCGGTCTTGCGTCTCCGGAGCAGATTAGAAGCTGGTCCCACGGCGTCGTTGAGAAACCCGAAACAATCAACTACCGCACACAAAAGCCTGAAAAGGACGGATTGTTCTGTGAAAGAATATTCGGTCCTACAAAGGACTGGGAATGTCACTGCGGAAAATATAAGAAAATACGCTTTAAGGGCAAGGTCTGCGAGCGCTGCGGCGTTGAGGTAACAAGAGCCAAGGTGAGACGTGAACGCATGGGTCACATCGAGCTTGCAGCACCTGTATCGCACATATGGTATTTTAAGGGCACTCCGTCGAGAATAGGTCAGATGCTTGAAATTTCTCAGAAGCGTCTTGAAGAGGTACTTTATTTCACTAAGTACATCGTCACCGACCCCGGCGAAACAAGCCTTGAAAAGAAGCAGATACTCACCGAAAAGGAGTATCAGGACGCAAGAGAGCGTTTTGAGGATAAGTTCTCGGCAGGCATGGGCGCAGAGTCTATAAAGAAGCTCTTAGAGGAGATAGACGTTGAAGCTCTCGCAAACGAGCTTAAGGCAGAGCTTAAGGATCTGCCTCAGGGTCAAAAGAGAATCAAGCTATTAAAGAGACTTGAAATAGTTGAAGCGTTCAGACTTTCGGGCAACCGCCCCGAATGGATGATTTTAGATGTTGTGCCAGTTATCCCACCCGAACTAAGACCTATGGTACCCCTGGACGGCGGAAGATATGCAACATCAGACTTAAACGACCTCTACAGACGTGTTATAAACAGAAACAATCGCTTAAAGAGAATGCTCGAGCTTGAAGCTCCCGACATCATCGTAAGAAACGAAAAGAGAATGCTCCAGGAGGCTGTTGACGCTCTTATCGACAACGGCAGACACGGCAGACCTGTTACAGGACCGAATAACCGTGCGTTCAAGTCGCTTTCTGATATGCTCAAGGGTAAGCAGGGTCGATTCCGTCAGAACCTTTTGGGTAAGCGTGTCGACTATTCGGGACGTTCCGTTATCGTTGTCGGACCTGAGCTTAAGATGTATCAGTGCGGCTTGCCGAAGGAGATGGCTCTTGAGCTGTTCAAGCCGTTCGTAATGAAGAGACTTGTCGATACCAATCCTCAGATAAACATAAAGTCTGCAAGAAAGATGGTTGAACGCGGCAAGGACGAGGTTTGGGACGCACTTGAAAACGTCATTCAGGGTCACCCGGTTCTTTTGAACCGTGCGCCGACACTTCACCGTCTCGGTATTC
>DKWG01000020.1:24985-67906 GCA_002491605.1 Ruminococcus sp. UBA7158 | reverse complement strand
ATATATTGTTTAATTCCTATTATATTATTTGACTTTTTACTTGTCAATCACAATATTTTCAGATTAATATTGTGAAATTAAGATTTTATTCATAAGTATTATTTTTAATGATATTTTAATTTTAATCTTGACATAAGGATTATTTTGAGATATACTAACATATAAAATGTATTATGCAGGAGCCAAATATGGACAATATTATTTATCCGAATTTTCTTGGTGCAGAATCGCGTCTGCCATATTACCCCGCAGGAGTTGGCGTTAATCATATTCAGGAGCAGATTATCAGACCGTGGGGCTATCACCAATACCAGTGGATACAGAGCCGGAGCGGCGTAGGTGAGCTTTTCATCGGAGAAAAGAGATATTTGATTAAAGAAAATCAGGGCTTTCTTTTATTCCCGCACTTTCCAAATACCGATGAACCGCACGAATACCGTGCACTCGACGGCAAATGGATAACCGACTGGGTAATTTTTGAAGGCAGCGGAGTGGCAGATTTTTTCAAAAACGTAATGAATATTTCGGAATCAAAAATGCTTTATGTTTCAGAACCGGAGCGGATCCGAAATAAAATAGAAATGCTTTTTTACGCAGTGAAAAATATTCCGAAAGAGAGCAGCAGGTGCTCGGCGATAACTTATGAGATACTTCTTGACATCATGACGCTGACCTCAGAAAAGGAGAACGGTTTTGATACGGTGAAGCAGAAAAAAATAGCGCTGGTGATAGATTACATCAACAGCAACTATAGCAAAGAACTGACTTTGAACGAGCTTGCGGATGTAGCCGGGCTTACACCGCAGTATCTTTGCAGCCTGTTCAAAAGCGTGACTTCAAAAACGATTTTTGAATATATCTGCATGACAAAAATTCATAAGAGCAAGGAACTTCTTCTTGCACACCCGGATATGATGGTCAAAACCGTGGCGGAGCTGTCGGGGTTCAATGACAAAAGCTACTTCTGTGCGGTCTTCAAAAAATATGAAAAGATGAGCCCATTGTCCTTCAGAAAACTGCATATTGGTGTCTGAGCGCTGAGCAGAAAACATTCAAGCAACCAATATGTTGTAAATATAATTAAAAAATATATAAGAGGTGTAACATGGAATTATATGCTGAATTAAAGCTTTTAGGCGACGGATACGCAGGCGGATTCTCCTGCGGAGCCACAATGACTTCGAGCAATACAATATGCAGATTTAAAAAGACATATGACGGGGAAGAAAAAGCTGTATGGGAAAATCCCGAAGGGCTAACGCTGACGGTTAATAAAACGCCGTACAAAGGCGCACAAATCATATCCACCGTTCTCCGAAACGGCAGCGACCGCAAGATAACCGCGGAAATGCTCGCGTCATTTGCGGTCAGAAACATAAAAGCCGATAAGATACACCGCCTTCAGTCGTTTTGGAGCGCGGAAGGCAAGCTGCGTACGGAAACCGTTGAGGAGCTTCACCTCGAGCCGTCGTGGAACAGATGTGCTCTGAGATTTGAAAAATTCGGAAATGTTGGCTCAATGCCCGTAAGAAAATACTTTCCGTTTGTCGCTCTCGAAAACAGCGAGACTGGCGAAATTGTGGGCATACAGCTTTACTGCGCAGCGTCGTGGCAGATAGAAATTCTGTGCAAGGACGACGACACCCTCTCGGTAGTTGGAGGTCTTGCCGACGGCGACTTCGGGCAGTGGAGAAAAGCCCTTGACCCCGGCGAATCCTTCGAAGCGCCGAAGGCTGCGATAGCCGAGGGGCATTCGCTCGCCGAGGTCTGCGACAAGCTTGTTAAAGCGCAGAATCCGAGGATATCCGAAGTCGACTCGGATATGGGAATAGTCTTCAACGAATATTGCACTACATGGGGCAACCCGAGCTTTGAAAATGTTAAAAGGATATGTGACAGGATAGCCGGTAAGGGAATAAAGTATCTCGTCATAGACTCTGGTTGGTATGGTGCCGAGCGCTGGTGGGAAAGCTTAGGCGACTGGGAGGTAAACGAAAGCCGCTTCCCGGGAGGAATGAAGCCTATTGCCGACTATATACGTTCAAAGGGAATGATTCCTGGGCTGTGGTTCGAGCTGGAGGCGCTTGCCCGGGGATGCAGATACTTCAACGACGATTCGCACATTCTAAAAAAAGACGGAGTTCCTCTCACTGTAGGCGGCCGCAGATTCTGGGATATGGAGGATCCGTGGGTAAAGGAATATCTTTTTGAAAAGGTTATTAAGCTGCTTCGCTCCTGCGGTTTCGGATATATAAAAATCGACTATAATGACACGATAGGCATCGGCTGCGACGGAGCCGAAAGCTTTGGCGAGGCGTTGCGGCGTAAGGTAGAGGCTTCGCAGGAGTTCTTCAAAAGATTATCCAACGAGATTCCCGGTATTGTCATAGAAAACTGCTCGAGCGGAGGGCACCGGTTAGTGCAGCCTTTTATGGAGATTGTGAGTCAAGCAAGCTTTTCCGACGCTCACGAGACTAAGGCGATACCTATTATCGCGGCGAACCTGCACCGCGTCATAAGACCGGAACAGAGCCAGATATGGGCTGTACTGCGGCGTTCTGACGACGCTGACCGGCTGCACTATTCTCTCATTGCGACGCTTTTGGGCAGAATGTGCTTGAGCGGGGATATTTATGACCTTTCGGAAGAGCAGTGGAAGATTGTCGATGAGGGAATTGAGTTTTACCGCCGCGCCGCGGATATCATAAAATACGGGATTACCGTTCGGCAGGAATGTACCGCCATGAGCTACAACAGTCCCGTCGGTCACCAGCTTGTTTTAAGGGAGTACAACGGTCTCGGTCTTGCAGTGCTCCACCGGTTTGAAAACTCTGACGTTCCCGATAAAATACTGCCTGACGGTGCTAAGATTATCGCAGAGTACGGAGAAGCAACGCGCGATTTCAGTGCTAAGGGGTGGTTGTACAGGAAAGATACATAATGAATTGATAATGTTTTAGGAAAATGATTTACGGCGAATATACGGCTGAATTGGAACGCCCCGCAGAGCTAAAATTGCGCTTTGCGGGGCGGTATTATCATTAGAAATTCCATTGCGTCGAATGGCTTTCGTTTTGAAGTTCTTTGCAAATTCTGCCGCACGGGCGTGAGAGATATAGCGTTTAGCTAAAATTCAAAGGAGGAAAGAAGTCCCCACAGTATGCTTTATTTGCGACTCATGACGATGTAGTATCATTTTGGGGAACGCAAAGCACTTTTTTAGGATGGTATGCAAATTCGGAACAGCCGGAAAAAGAACTTATTGAAATACAGGATGCTATTTTTCGGGAAATACCAACTTATGAAGCATAAAAATATTAGATGATTAAAATTATTCTTGAAATATCTGTGATTTGAGTTCATATTTATCGAGTAGAACAGCATATCATCAATGACCCCAATAATTTAGAAACAGAGCCAGTGAGTTGTGATATGCCCACAAACCACTGGCTCGTATGATTGCTCTATATCATCTTAAAATGCTCCAGCGCCGCCCGGATCGCCGCCTCTTTCTTCGGTGAGCATTGGGGATGCTTAGCATTCTCAGACTTCGGGTTATTGTAATTATCACGCTCAATGATACCGCACTTCTGCTTTACTTGCGCAATATACAAGCTGCTGACTTTCAAGCCGCTATGCTCCAGCACATAATTCTTGATTTCCTCATAGGTGGCTTTGCTCTCCGCAACCGTCAAATCAAGCTCGTCCATCTTCAGCTCCACCTCGATATGTTGGTCTGCATGGAGTTTTGACAATAAACATATCGTCTCCACATGATTAGTCCTCGGGAACAAATCACAAGGTCTATATCTTTGCAGCTCATACCCCATCTGAGAAAGATACTTAATATCTCTTGCACACGTTGCATGATTGCAGGATATATAAACAACTCTTTCAGGAGACATTTTTGCGATTGAGTTCAATGTCAGCTCATCGCAGCCCTTTCTCGGCGGGTCAACCACTATAACATCAGGGCGTTCACCTCGTTTTTCAAGAAGCAAAGCAATCTTTCCGGCATCGCCGCAAATAAATTCCGAGTTCTCAACGCCGTTTCTGACAGCGTTCTTTTTTGCATTCTCAACGGCGTCCTCGATAACTTCGACTCCTATAAGCTTTTTTACCTTGTCTGCCATTGACAGTCCGACAGTTCCTATGCCGCAGTATAAATCCAAAAGAGTCTCCTTGCCGGTCAACTGAGCATAATCTGCGGCGATTTTGTATACATTTTCAGCGGCACTTGTGTTAATCTGATAAAACGAATGCGCTGATATCTCAACTATCTTATCACACATAGTGTCACTAATGCGTTCGCTGCCGTAAAGGCAAATATCTTCACAGCCTAAAATGACATTTGTATCCTTGTCATTTACATTCAGCACAACCGTCTTTATCATAGGAAACTTTTTTATAAGCTCATCTGATATGGAATCAAATGCGGCTGTTCTTTTTGAAGCGACAATCACGAGCATTATTTCACCGCTGTGCGCCCCTTGCCTTAAATAAATATGACGAACCAAGCCCTTACGAACGGTCTCATCATATACAGATATATTGTTGATACGCATATATTCACAAACACTCTTGCATATATCGCTGAATATTTCCGGCTGCAAATAGCAGTCGTCAAAGCGGACAACCCTATGTGACCGTGGCGAAAAGAAACCGCAGAAAGGTGTTTCATTATCCGATGACATCGGAAGCTGAACCTTATTTCTGTAACGGTTAGTAGCTTTACAGCCGAGAATCGGCTCAGGCTCAATATCAAAGCCGCCTATTCTCTTAAACGAATCCCTGACAAAGCCTTCCTTTGCTTTTAACTCAGCCTGATAGTTTATATGCCTGAAAACACATCCGCCGCATTTCGTGTAAACGGGACAGTCCGGCTCTATTCTATCGTCTGACGGCTTAATCATCTGTTCAATTTTTGCATACGCATAGCTTGATTTGACCTTTAAGACCTTGCATACAGCCCTGTCACCGACTGCCGAGTTCGGTACGAAGACAGCCATTCCGTCATACCTGCCGATTCCGCTTCCTTCCGACGTCAGAGCAGTTATATCAAGCTCAATAATATCATTCTTCTTCATTGTCTGAAATAAGTGCAGCCGCACTTGCCTTTCGATTTAAAACAGTTTCAAAGTTCTTTATGTAATCCAAGGGATATTTGGGATTATAGAAGCGCTCCATTTCCTTTCCGACTATCTTAGTCGTAGCTCCTGCGCCGACAGCAATAATCGTTTGCACCTCTTCCATAATGTTTATATTGTATATTCCTGCTCCGCCCGGCTTTGTCCAGCCGATGTTTTCCTGATTTCCGACTTGATTCTTCTGTCTGTAAAGATAATACGGACTATACCCCGACTCTAAAAGACGGCTTGTGGCATATCTAATCATGTCCTCGACGACGACATCCTTTGTAAAATCATAGCTCTTCATCAAATCGGATGCACGCTTGATTGATAGCGCATGAACGGTTATATTCTCAGGCTGTAAGCCTATAACGCTTTCAACCGATTCCTTGAAGCCGTCAAGAGTATCGGTCGGAAGCCCTGCGATCAGGTCGACGTTTATTTCTTTGAAATCCGCTTCCTTAGCGATTTCAAAGCTTGAGTAAAACTGCTCAACGGTATGACGTCTGCCAATTGCGTCTAAAACGCTTTGATGAATTGTCTGGGGATTTATGCTGACCCTCGTTCCGCCGTTTTTCTTTATTGCATCGAGCTTTTCTTTGGTTATAGTGTCCGGTCGCCCTGCTTCAACGGTGTATTCACGAATCCTTGACATATCAAACGACTCTGAAACGACCTTCATTATTCTGTCTATGTCGCTCGCTTCAAGAGATGTCGGCGTTCCTCCGCCGAAATACACGCTGTCAAGAATTATGCCTTTACTTCTTAACAAGTCGGCGGTATATCGAATCTCCTCGCACAGCTTGTCTACATACTCAGGCATGAGCTTTTTAAAGCTCGATACTGTCTGCGAAATAAATGAGCAATATGAACACCTTGTCGGGCAAAAAGGTATAGATACATAAAGGCTGTATGAGTTGCTTGGCATTTCATTTATAACGCTGTCCTGATTGACGGCTGTTTCGTAGCCTATTCTGATCTTTTGGTCAGTGACAAGGTATTTGCTCTTTAGATGCTCGCTTATCTCGTCAAAGCTCAGACCCTCGCCGCGCAGCTTGTTTATGAGCTTAACAGGTCTGACACCGGTCAGCACTCCCCATTCGGGAACAATCCCTGTGTTTTTTGACAGGCTTTTATACAGCAAGCGTCCCAGTGCAAACTCGCAGTCGTCTTCATAGCTTTCGCTGTCGTTGACGATTCTTTCGTACTCGGAAACGCCCCTGCCGTTAACGCTTGTGAATACGCTCAGCATAGTGCTTTTCAGACCTTTAATTCTGCATATAAAGCAGTAGTCGCCGTCCGGCTTGAAATTGCTTTGCGCCGAGTCGTCCGAAAAAACAAAATTAAAGCTTTCTACAGGGAAAAACAGCTTACACACTGCTTCAAGCTCATATTTAAAGTTGTTGCCGCTAAAAATCAACGTCATAATGCTTCTACTCCATATTTATAGCTTTGTCCTAAGCTCACCGAGGAAGGGATTTTCCTCAAGCTCGCTGTAAAGGTCTGTTTCTTCACCGTGACCCGGCAAGACTATATAGTTTTTATTATACTTATAAAGCTTTGCTATTGAATCTATTATCGTACTGTAGGCGCTGCAGCCGAAGTTTCGTCCTATGCTTTGCTTAAACAGTGTGTCTCCCGAGAAGATGAAGTCCTCTGTCATGTAACAAACTGAGCCTTGAGTGTGACCCGGCGTTGTAATAACATTAAACGTCATATCCCCGAACGTCAGCTTGTCGCCGTCGCATATAGATATACTTTCCTCGCATGGGTAAAACGGCTGACGGAAGCGATCCGCAAGGCACTTTTTGGAGCTTGTGAGCATTTCAGCGTCTGCTTGCGATATATAAACCTTACAGCCGGTAAGCTCTTTTATTTTTGCAGCTGCGGATATGTGATCGACATGGCCGTGAGTCAGCAGTATCGCCGCAAGCTTCTTACCTTGAAGCTTTTCGGTGATATACTCAGGCTCGCACGGCGCATCGATAAGCACTGCCTGTTCTCCCGAGCTTACTATATATGCGTTTGACGAAAAATCGCCTAAACCTATTATCTTGGTTATCTGCATTAAAAATGCTCCTCTTTACTTTGTACTTCTGTCGACCGACATAACTCCCTCAACCTTTTTAAGCCTTGATATAACGCTTTGAAGCTCAGCTGTGCCTGCAACGCTTATTGTCAGCATCATGCTTGAATTTCCGTTCTTGAGGACACGTCCTGAAACTTCGTGCGTCATGATTCTTGCCTCTTGAAGGCTTGTCATTATATCAGCCATGATTCCTATCCTGTCGTATCCGACGACATCCAAAACAACCTTATAATAGCTGCTTGATGCCTCGCCCTTACCTGCCCAATGGACGTTTATCCAGCGCTCTGGACAAGAATTCTTTTGCGAAATGTAGTTGATGCAGTCCTTTTTGTGAACCGAAACGCCGTGTCCTCTCGTTATAAAGCCTATTATCTCGTCTCCCGGCAACGGTGAGCAGCACTGCGAAAGCTTTACTACACAATTGTCGATACCGTCTACAACTATACCGGAGCTGTCCTTACTGCTGTGGCTTCTCGGGATGTCGGGAAATGCTTGCGCTGACTGCTGCGACTGATTTTGAATGTACTTTTTATTATACTCATCCTTAAGACGGGGCATTATTTTTGACAGCACAACTCCGCCGTACCCAACGGCGGCATAAAAGTCGTCTATAGTCTCACAGCTGTGTCGCTTCATATCAAGAGACAAAAATTCGGGAAGCTCTTCCTCGGGAATTCGCATGAGATTTCTCTTAAACTCTCGCTCAAGCTCCTGCCTGCCCTCGACAATATTTTCCTCTCGTCTTTCCTTTTTAAACCACGACCTTATTTTTGATTTGGCTTCATTCGTCTGGCAAATATCAAGCCATGCCCTGTTCGGTCCGTGATTCGGGTCTTTAGAGGTTATAATCTCAATAATTTCACCGGTTTTTATTACATAATCAAGCGGAACAAGCTTTTTATCAGCCTTTGCGCCTGTCATACGGTGACCGACCTGGGTGTGTATTGCGTATGCAAAATCTATAACTGTTGAGCCGAGCGGCAAGGATATTACATCGCCCTTCGGAGTCATTGCGAAAACGTCCTCAGGTGCCAAATCGTCCTTTATCGCCCTTACTATGTCCTCAACGTCGTTTGACTCCTGCTGAGTATCTAAAATCTGTCTGACCCAGTTCAGTCTTGTATCGAATTTATACTTGCCCTTTACGCCCTCCTTGTATTTCCAGTGAGCAGCGATACCGAACTCCGCTGTGTGGTGCATTTCATACGTCCTAATCTGCACCTCAAACGGTATGCCCTCTCTGCCCATGACGGTTGTGTGAAGGCTTTGATACATATTTGCTTTCGGAGTAGATATATAGTCCTTGAACCTGTTTGGGATAGGCTGAAACATATCATGAACTATTCCCAGCACATAGTAGCAGTCGGTTACGGTGTTTACTATAACTCTGACAGCGTATTTATCGTAAATCTCTTCAAAAAGCCTTCCCTGCTCGTATACCTTCTTGTAAATGCCGTATGAGCTTTTAACACGTCCCTCAATAGCAGGCAGCGGATTGAAGTCCTGGGCAAGTCTTTCGGCAAGCCTTGACTTTATCAGCTCAATAAACTCCTCACGCTCGGACTTTGACTTTTCGAGCATCTGGTCGATTTCGTTGTACGCATAAGGGTCAAGGTATGAAAACGATAAGTCCTCAAGCTCCTCCTTGACCTGACGTATTCCCAAGCGGTTTGCAAGCGGTACGAAAATGCTCATAGTTTCAAGCGACACGGTTCGGCGCTTTTGCTCGCTTCTAAAGCCGAGTGTGCGCATATTGTGCAGCCTATCGCCCAACTTAATAATTATAACTCTTATGTCCTTAGACATGGATAAAAGCATCTTTCTAATGTTTTCCGCCTGCTGCTCCTCCTTTGAATAGAGCGCAACCTGATTGAGCTTTGTCACTCCGTCTACCAAGTTGGCAACGTCTTCTCCGAAGAGCTTTTTTAAATCAGACAGCGAAGCCTGAGTGTCCTCAACAACGTCGTGCAGAAGTGCGGCGCATATGGTATCGGTGTCCATACCCAAATCTAAAAGAATCCTTGCAACTGCGATGGGATGGGTTATATAAGGCTCACCGGATTCACGAAACTGTCCGTCGTGTTTTTCAGATGCAAATTCATATGCTGATATAATTTTTTGGATGTTGTAGTTTTTATCCTGAGCTGTAGCAATGCTGATCAGCTCTTCAAAAGCCGAATCATTGGGCATAAAATGATTTCCTCCGTTTTTGAGCTATATCCTTCACGACAGACAGGCAGTCTTTGTCTGCTCAATCAGTGAATCTATATGCTTAATTGTCCTTGCGGACATTATATCAACTTTTTTATCAGCTTTTTTCAGCGAAATAAGCTTCGCCGAGCCTTCTGACTCAATAAGCCCGACGTCCGAAAAAACATCAAACGCTATAAGAAGCTTTAAGCAGCTGATGTTAGGAGTGCGAAGCCTTGCGCAAAGCGTCTCACAGCATACCGGCGCATTGATTGCACACAGCTTTTTATAAATCTCAACAAGCTCTTCCCTGTTCGGTCTTGACCTTGCCAAAGACGAAGGATCAACAGCTTCGCCCCTGCAAATTGCTTCATATATCTCATAGTCGGAAAGATAAGTGTCCTGTCTAATACCGTGAAGCCTTATGTCATGGGCTGTCATTGTAAAGCTCTTTGCGCCCTTGTATTCGTTTATACCAAGAGTACCGACGAAATCCACATAGTCATTGACCCCGAATCCCAAACAAGATGTTTTTCTCTTGAACAAAAGTACGTTTAGCTTTACACCATCAATAATAATCTCAAGCTTAGTATGCTCGCCGTTTTTCAGCGGAATGACAGACATTACCTTAGCCTTTGACACAGCAAAAATCGGCTCCGGATTTTCTGCTCCGTAAGGCTCTAAACGCTTTAAATCCTTAATGTTTTTCTCAGTGATATCCGTGCCCTTTAAAAGCTTGTCTGCGCAGATTGTATACACAGGCATATGCTCATAATTGACTCTTGCATATTCCTGAATCATCTCATTGAGCCTGCCGATATTTTCCTGAGCAACGGTAAGTCCTCCTGCGCACTCATGACCGCCGTATTTTATCAAAAGCTCCTTGCAGTGCTCAAAGCATTTGAATATATTAAAGCCTTTTATGCTCCTCGCCGAACCACGAGCCAAGCCGTCTGCGTCTTTAGAGATGACAATAACCGGTCGTTCGTAGGACTCAAGCAGTCTTGCCGCAACAATTCCTATAACTCCGTGATGCCAGTTATCGCCGGACACCACAATGACTCTGCTGTGCACAAGCTTCGGGTCTGACGCTATTAACTGCTCTATTTCAGTCATTATTTCGAACTCGGTTGCCCTGCGCTGATTATTTAAGCTCATCAGCTCGTGCGCCAGCTTTTCTGAATCCGACCCGTCGGAGGTCAGAAGATCGAGAGCTGTCATTGCAGAGCCGAAGCGACCGGCGGCATTTATCCTCGGCGACAGTGTAAACGCCACTGTTGAAGCGGTTATTTCGTCGACATTCACGCCACAGTTTTCCATTAAGCTTATAAGTCCGAGGTTTTCAGTGTTTTTCAAAAGAGAAAGTCCCGACTTCACTATTGCGCGGTTTTCACCGACAAGAGGTACAACATCCGCAATTGTTCCTATAGCGCAAATATCGGAATACTGCTCCATGACCATTGAGTAGTTTCCGTCGTCTAAGGCGCACAACAGCTTCAAGGTCACGCCCACGCCGGCAAGCTGTTTAAAGGGAGTAGGACAATTGTTCAAATGCGGGTCAACAACAGCATCGGCGTTCGGAATTGTCTCGGACGGCTGATGATGGTCGGTTATAACAAGTTTCATTCCCAGCGACGCTATGTATTCAGCTTCATCGACAGCAGTTATTCCGTTGTCTACAGTTATTATGAGGGAAGCATTACTACTCTTAATTTCGTCAATTGCTGCTCGGTTTAAACCGTAGCCGTCTCTTCTTTCGGGGATATAGCAAATAACGTCTGCCCCCATGCTGAGCAGGTAGTCATACAAAATTGCCGTAGACGTTACGCCGTCGCAATCGTAATCGCCGTAAATACATATGGTTTCGCCGTTGTCAACCGCTTTGTATATTGTATCTACAGCCTTATCCATTCCTGTGAGCAAGAATGGATCGCTCAGCTCACATCCGTCAAAGAACTCAACAAGGCTTTCAGTGTCAGCGTAGCCTCTTGCACACATAACCTCGGCGGTGAGGTGCGACAGGTCTGTAGTTTTAACAATATTATCAGCTTTTTCACGGTCAAATGAACGAAGTGTCCACCTTTTCATATATCAAAACGTTCCTCTCAGAAGCAATACTTATCAATTATTTATTAATACCTACAGCATTAAAACAAAGCGTTACGCTGTAATTGCTCGCTGTTTTCGGACGCAATGTCAGCGGCGAAAATCAGCCCTTTAATAAATATAATACGGCTATTATAGCACACACTTTAGTTTTTTTCAACAATGAATTTGCTCATGTAAGTTAACTTGTGATTTTTTGTAGGTGCAACAAAATGTACAAAAAGCTATTGAAAAACATACGCATATATGGTACAATGATTTGGAGCTAATGCTCCAAATCTGAAAGAATCGCTCTCACGGCGAAGCCGTTTTCCGGTGTAACTTCGACATCGGCGCAATTCTTTTTGTTTGCAATGAATGCACGCATTAACTACTATATACGGGAGGTTTAAACAATATGGATATAGGAATGATTGTCATATGGGGAATTTTACTCATAGGAACAGTTGTGCTTGAGCTTTTGACCGAGCAGTTTGTTTCTATCTGGTTTTCATGTTCCTCGCTTATATCGCTTCTTCTCGCAACTCTCGGCGCACCGAAATGGGCGCAGCTTTCTGTGTTCATAGCAGTATCTATCATTTTGCTTATAGCGACAAGACCGCTTGTAAACAAGCTCAAGAAAGCTCCTGAGCGCACTAATTTTGATATGAACATCGGAAGAACGGCTCTGATAACAGATCCTATACACAGCGCCGACTCTAACGGCAGAGCGATTATAGACGGCGTGTCATGGATTGCTGTGAGCGCAGACGGCAGTTCGATTGAAAAGGGCGAAACGGTAAAAATAATAGACATAAGCGGAGCTAAGCTTATTGTTTCAAAGCTCGAAGCTTGACTTTTGTCTTAACATTTACCGATTCACATATAAAAAATAAACGGAGGAAAAGCATATGGAATACATTATCGCAATAATTATCGTATTGATTTTAGTCGTCGTCATATCAGGATTCAAAATCGTACCTCAGGCTCAGGTGTTCGTCGTAGAAAGACTCGGCGCATTTAACCGTGAGCTTCACACAGGTCCGCATATGATTATCCCTATTATCGACAAGGTCGCAAAGAAGGTTTCAATCAAGGAACAGGTCGCAGACTTTAAGCCGCAGCCTGTTATCACCAAGGACAACGTTACAATGCAGATTGACACAGTTGTGTTCTTCCAGATAACCAACGCAAAGCTCTATACTTACGGCGTTGAAAGACCCATGGCTGCCATTGAAAACCTCACTGCTACTACTCTTAGAAACATAATAGGTGAAATGGAGCTTGACTCAACCCTTACATCCCGTGACACAATCAACACTAAAATCACCGTCATTTTGGATGAAGCTACAGATCGCTGGGGCATTAAGGTAAACAGAGTAGAGCTTAAGAATATACTTCCTCCGAGAGAGATTCAGGACGCAATGGAAAAGCAGATGAAGGCTGAGCGTGAGCGCCGTGAAAAGATCTTGCAGGCTGAGGGTGAAAAGAAGTCGCAGGTTTTGGTTGCAGAGGGTGAAAAGGAATCAAAGATTCTTAAGGCCGAAGCTGACAAGCAGGCTGAAATTCTTCGTGCCGAGGCTGAAAAACAAGCTCTCATACTGAAGGCGTCTGCCGTTAAGGAGCAGAAGATGCTTGAGGCCGAGGGTGAAGCTCAGGCAATCGAAAAGGTTCAGACAGCTTTGGCAGAAAGCCTTAAAAAGCTCAACGAAGCTAATCCCAACGAGCAGGTTATCGCGCTTAAGAGCCTTGAAGCGTTTGCAAAGGCAGCAGACGGAAAGGCAACAAAGATCATCATCCCCTCTGAGATTCAGGGCATTGCAGGTCTTACAGCAGGCATTAAAGCCATAGCTGAGAACAAAGACTGATTAAATTACAATTGAACTTTTGTGCCCGTCGAGAAAGCTGTTATCTGCTTTTTTGATGGGCACAATTTGATTATTCGGAGATAAACGACAATGATAAAATATGCGACTTTAGATGATTTCAATATATTAAAACAGCATGAGCACTGTATCAGCGACGATGAGCTTGTTAACAGCATTTACCTAAAAAGAGTGCTGATTATGACCGACGACAGCGGTTTAACAGGCTGGCTCAGGTACAATCTGTTTTGGGATAACACTCCCTTTATGAATATGCTGTATATTCTCGACGGTCACCGAGGAAAAGGAAACGGAACAGCGCTCGTCAGGTTTTGGGAAGAACAAATGCTTGCACTCGGATATGAATCGGTTATGACTTCAACACTGTCAAATGAGCAGGCACAGTTTTTCTACAGAAGGTTAGGCTACACCGACTGCGGCTCGCTTTTGCTGCCGGGTGAAGCATTAGAAATCATTTTCAGAAAAAATTTGCGTTAATGACGAATGAAAACTCGGGAGAACGGGCTATGAATTGGATTGATGAAGTAAACGCAAAACTGAAACACGGCAATCAAATCTTGTTTTCTAAAGATTCAGAGTGCTTACAGGGTTTAAAGGCATCACTTGACCGACTTGATCGCCGGATTGTGATACTTTGGGCGTTCGATTTTGCTGACAAGTCTGTCAAGCAGTTGGCGGAAAAATATCCGGATGAAAATAGACCTGCGGAAGCACTTGAAGCAGCGAGGAATTGGGCGGAGGGAAAGGTTAAGATGAGATATGCCCAACGAAAGATTCTGGATTGTCACGCATTTGCAAAGGATATAGACGACAAGGCAGACATAGCAATCTGTCATGCAATAGGTCAGGCGTGTGCGGTTGTTCATACGCAAGGTCATGCAATCGGGTACCCTATGTACGATTTGACATCCATAGTTTTAAAACGTGGAGTAAATAACTGTGCCGAGGAAGTGAATGCACGCATTCAGAAATACATGGAAAGACTGTGCTTTTGGACGGAGCATATTGAGTGTTACCATGGAGAATGGGCGGGTTTTATACTCAAACAGCAAAGATGAAAACGTCTTAGCCGCCCGAATGACTGATTTTGGCACAACACAAATGAAAAGCCGCAGCAAAATCCATCCTCAGATGTTGGATTTTTCTGCGGTTTTTGTTAATGTCAAAACGACTGAATCAGCTGTTTACATCGACAATTTCAGCTCCGAACGGCATAAGTGCAAGCTTTGCAATCTTAAAGAACTGCATTCCGAAAGGTATGCCGATTATCGTCACGCACAAAATAATTCCCCAAATAAGATGACCCAGCGCAAGAGGAATACCCGATATCAAAAGCCAGATTATGTTCAAAAGCAAGGAAGCTGCGCCGCCTCCGAACTGAATGTCCTTTTTAAAGGGGAAAAAGCTCATTGAAGCGAACTTAAAGCACTGTATGCCCCATGGGATTCCGACGAGCGTTACGCACCATAGTACACCTGCTAAAAGCCAGCTCAGTCCGCTCAAAAGTCCGCCGAATATAAACCAAAGAATATTTCCGATACTTCTCATAATATCATCACCGTCTCCTTAAAGATATATACAAAAGCTATACGCACTCAGAATTTATACATAATTATTTCAAGGCATCAATAAGCTTAGAAATGTATTCGGCATACAGTCTTCCTATAAATTCAGCGCCCTTTTCTGTGGGATGGACGCCGTCCTCAGCAAAGGTAAGCGGATTGTCGCCGATAAAAGCAGACTGCAAAAGACCGTCGAGCGGCAGGAAAACATCTGCATATTCTCTTGCGAGCTTTCTTATAACCTCAATCTTTCGGTACAGATCCTCCCTGAAGAAAAACTTATCCTCAACGGGAATCAAAAACGGCTCTATGATCATTATTTTTGCTTTTGTGCGCTGCTTTACAGCTTCCAATACCGTTCGATAATTTTCCTCGAACTGCTCATCGCTGAGCCAGTCACGCTCACCTGCGTGATGCCAAACGTCATTTATGCCGATAAGGATTGATACTATGTCCGGTTGAACGTCAATAAAATCTGTTTCAAGACGCCCGACTAAATCCTTAGTCTGATTTCCGCTTATGCCAAGATCAACAAACTCAAAGTCGATGTTTGGATACTTCTTTGAAATCAGCGGTGCGGCGAATCTTGGATATCCCCAGCCCAAGCTGTGAATGTCATCCCTGTCCCTTCCCATGTCCGTTATGCTGTCGCCTTGAAATAAAATTTTAATCATCTTAATCATCCTCTCGATTATTTGACAATTTGCGAATACCGTCAATCGGAAATCCGTCAGAATAAGCAGACTGAAAATAAAAAGTCAGTTATTTTCTTTCATCCAATTTTCGCTTAAACTTGACGTTATCAGTGCCGAAAATGTCCTTGAGACTTTTTATAGTATTTGACGTTATGTCAAGCCTTGCGGCGTCCTTTATTGCTGTGAGCTTTTTAACATCCGACAAATATGCAAGCAGTCCCCCGTTGCCGACGTTTTCACGGCACAGCTTTCTTACAGCTTCGATTTTTTCCTTGTCGCATGATTCAAGCTTGATGCAAAGCGGATATTTTTTTAGCTGACTGATATATTCATCGACCGGCATTATTGTGTCCGCTAAGATTTTAGGCGCTTCCTCGTCCTTAATAGATATCTTTCCGGTTATCGCTAAATGTGTTCCCTGGTTTAACAGTCCCCTGACTCTCTCGTACACTGTAGGAAATACAACCACTTCGATTTCCCCGGAAACGTCTTCAAATACCGCAAAGCACATCTGCTGATTCGACTTAGTCGTGAACATCTTCTTTGTTCTGAACATGGCTATTATGCCAACATTGTCCTTGTCCCTATACAGCGGCGGCTTTTCGTCAATGCCGTCTATAATGCTCTTGGCTGTTGTCATATCTGATGCTGTAAGCCACTGCGAATACTGTGAAAGCGGATGACCTGAGATATAAACGCCCAGTGTTTCCTTCTCCATTTCCAGAAGCTCGTTTATTGAGTATTCATCAGCAGAAGGAATCACTATATCCTGACTTTCGCTTTCGCCCATACCGAAGAAATCAAGCTGTCCTTCGATAACGCCGCGCTCTCTGTCGGCAACGGCGTTCAGAACCATATCATAATTAGTGAGCATCTCACGCCTGTTGTTTTCAAACGAATCAAAGGCGCCGCTCATAATAAGGCTTTCAATAGCTCTGCTGGTAATCTCCTTGCCGTACATCCTTGTAATAAAGTCGCACAAGGATGTAAAGCTTCCGCCCTTCGTTCTCTCGGAAATTATTTGCGCTATAGCACCCTTGCCAAGGCTCTTAACAGCCAGCAGACCGAACCTGATTCCGTTGTCATTAGCAACAAAGCCCTCTTCGCTTAAGTTTATGTCCGGGCCTAAGACCTTTACTCCCTTCGTCTCACAGTCGGATGTATACTCAGTCACCTTTGAAGAGCTGTCTAAAACGCTCGTTATAAGTGCTGCCATATATTCCTTGTAGTAATGCAGCTTTAAGTACGCCGTTTGATAAGCAACGGTAGCGTATGCCGCTGCGTGAGATTTATTGAAGGCATAGGAAGCAAAGCTGAGCATATCATCAAAAATCTCGCTCGCTGCAGTCTCGCTGACGCCGTTTTTCAGGCATCCGACACAGTTTACCGAGCCGTCAGGATTTTTATCTCCGTAAATAAACGCCCTGCGCTCGCTTTCCAAGGCACTGTGCTTCTTCTTTGACATCGCACGACGAACTATGTCGGCTCTGCCGTATGAGTATCCGGCAAGTGTTCTGAATACCTGCATTACCTGCTCCTGATACACAATGCAGCCGTACGTTACATCCAAAATAGGCTTCAGAAGCGGCGTTTTGTAGGTTATTAAATCTTTGTTATGGCGATTTCTTATATAGGTCGGTATAGAATCCATAGGTCCGGGTCGGTAAAGAGCAAGAACAGCGGTGAGGTCTTCAATGTTTTCAGGCACTAACTTCATCAGCGTGCTTGTCATTCCGGCGGATTCAAACTGAAACACTCCCGAGGTGTCCCCTCTTGAAAGCATTTTATATACTTCCTTATCGTCAAGAGGAATGCTGTTTATATCGAAATCAGGATTGTATTTTTTCGCCGAACGAACCGCGTCTCTTATGACAGTCAGGTTTCTGAGACCGAGAAAGTCGATTTTTAAAAGACCCAATCTTTCTAAAACCGTCATGGTATATTGGGTGACAAGCTGTCCGTCATTTGTCATAAGCGGAACATAATCGGAAACCGGACCTGCCGTTATAACTACTCCGGCGGCATGGGTCGAGCAGTGTCTCGGCATACCCTCAATCTTAACCGACATATCCAACAGCTCATGTATTTGTGCAGAGCCAAGATACATATCCTTAAACTCAGGAACCCTTTCGAGTGCTTCGGTTATACTCATGCCGAAAGGAATAGCTTTAGCAACCTTATCGGCAAGGCTGTAAGGCAAGGCCATTGCCCGTGCGCAGTCCCTAACGGCGTTTTTTGCCGCCATTGTTCCAAAGGTCACAATCTGCGCCACATGGTCCTCGCCGTAACGTCTCTTGACATAGCTTATAACCTCTTGCCTGCCCTCGATACAAAAATCAATATCGAAGTCCGGCATCGATACTCTTTCGGGGTTTAAAAATCTCTCAAACAATAGATTGTATTTAATAGGGTCGATACCTGTTATTCCTATGCAGTATGCAACAAGGCTTCCTGCTCCCGAGCCCCTTCCCGGTCCGACAGGTATTCCCCTTGTCTTAGCGTAATTAATGAAATCCCAGACGATGAGATAATAGTTTACATATCCCATCCTTGAAATAATGCTAAGCTCATAATCAAGTCTCTCGGAGATCTTTTGCGGCACGTCCTCGCCGTACCGAAGCTTCAATCCCTTTAAACTCATTTGACGAAGATAGGCTTCGTTGTCGCTGACGCCGTCTATTGAAAACGCCGGCAGCTTTGTAACTCCGAACTCAAAATCCAAGCAGCATTTGTCGCTGATAACAACTGTATTCTTTAATGCCTCCGGGTGCAGGTGAAAAAGCTCGTCCATTTCAGCATATGACTTTAAGTAAAACTCCTCAGTAGGAAAGCTCATGCCGTCCGGATCGTTTATGCTTGTATTGGTCGAAATACACATGAGTATTCTTTGTGCCTGAGCGTCGCTTCTATTTATATAGTGAGCGTCATTTGTGGCTACAAGCTCGACGCCTGTTTCAGCTGCAAGCTTATACTGATACGGCAAAATACTGATTTCATCCGAAAACTTATGGTTTTGCACCTCGATATAGTAATCGTCGCCGAACAAAGCTTTGTATCTTAAAACCGTGTCCTTTGCAAGCTCGTAATCGCCGTTTGACAAGTTTCTTGAAACCTCGCCGGCAAGGCATCCCGAAAGGCAAACAAGCCCCTCATGATATGCTTTAAGAAGCTCAAAATCCACCCTCGGGCGGTTGTAAAAGCCCTCAGTATACGCAATAGACACCAGCTTGCACAGATTTTTGTAGCCCTGCTCATTCTTGCACAGAAGAATCAAGTGATACGGCGAATCTATCTTTCCCGCCCTATCAAATCGTGTTCTCGGCGCAACATACACCTCGCAGCCGATAATCGGCTTTATTCCTTCCTTTTTGCACTCGTTGTAAAACTCAACCGCAGCAAAAACATTGCCGTGGTCGGTCACAGCGCAGGACTTCATTCCAAGCTCTTTGCACCGTGAAACAAGCTGCTTGATACGACAGGCACCGTCGAGCAATGAATATTCACTGTGAACGTGAAGATGAACGAAGTCCGACATGATTCAATTCCTTTCTTTTATGCTTATATTATTTCCTACCCAACTATAGATACTGTCCTTAGTCGGATAGGAAAATCAGCGTTATCCTTTATTTATTGAACTATAGCTTTTTTTGCAGCACTGCCATTAAGCTCTGCTGCAAGCTGCTCAATTCTTTTTAGCCTGTGGTTGACTCCTGATTTCGATATCGGAGGGTCAAATTCCTCTGAAAGCTCCGAAAGCGTATACTCGGGGTATTTCAGCCGCATTACAGCTACCTCATGCAGCTCGTCCGGAAGCAGGGAAAGTCCGCCGCCTAATACCTCTATCGTCTTTATAGCCTCAATCTGACGAGCAGCCGAACGATTTTGGCGTTCGCAGTTGGCAGTGTCGCAGTTTGTGGCACGGTTTGCTCTGTTCCTTATGTCCTTCAAAACCTTGACATTCATAACCTCAAGGCTGCACATAGTTGCACCTATAAGTGTCAGAATATCCTCAATGCTTTCGCTGTCCTTCAAGTATAAAATGCTCCTGCCGCGCCTTTGAGTAACTTTTAACTGCAAATAGAGTCTTTTTGTAAACAGCTCCTGAATCCTTGAACAAAGTGTTTCGCTCAAAAACGAAAATTCAAGGTGATACTCCTTTTCCGGAGAGGATACATTTCCGAAGCTGAAAAATAATCCTGCCGCAAAAGCGCCGAAATTCTTTTCCGAGAGCCTGTCTGCGCACGAAAAGATCTCATCCTCATTAAGGCAGCTTAAATTAAGGCGTTCCATGATCCTTTGAACTGTGTTTGCCGATTCAATATATGCTGTGTATTTTGGCGTCCTGCCCCTTGAGCGGACTACTGACATCTGCGCAGCATTTTCGTCCTCAGCGGCATGGCAAATCAGCCTTATTGATAGCTCGCAAAGCTCCTTAATATCATTTTGAACGTAAATACCGCCCTGCTCATCTTCGGCAGCCGATAAAAGCAGTCCCAGCAAGCAAGCGTCGGATTTTTTGCGCCCTGTAATGCTGTCGGCGGCTTCTTTTTTTACCCTTGTATTAAATGTCTCTGTATTTGTCGATTCCATATTATTAATAATAACTACAAGCTTATGTGCCTGTGTTCTGTTCTCACGTTAATTCCCATGCCGCTGAGCTTATCCGAAATTCTTCTTGCAAAGCTTACAGAACGATGCTTGCCGCCTGTACAGCCGAATGCAACTACAAGTCTTGTTTTGCCCTCTTTTTCATACAGCGGAATTGAATACTCAATTAAATCGTCAATTCTTTTAAATACCTCATTTGCCTCGGCACTGTTCATTACATAGTTATAAACATCGTCGTCAAGACCTGTTTTGTGCTTCAGCTCAGGTATGTAGAATGGATTCGGAAGGCATCGAACGTCAAAAACAAGGTCTGCATCCTTCGGTATTCCGTGCTTGAAGCCGAAGGATACAACGCTGACCGACATTTCCTCTTCGCCCTCTGAAAAGTACTCCTTTAAGCGCTGCTTCAGGTCTGATATTGACATATCCGTTGTGTTTATATAATAATCGGACATATTCTTAGCAGCAAGCGTGACATTGCGTTCCATCTCTATGGCTTTATAGATATTGCCCTTTGCTTCATAGTCAAGCGGATGGCGTCTTCTTGTCTCCTTGTATCTGTTGATAAGAGTATCGTCGTCAGCGTCGATAAACAAAACCTTCAGGTCGACGTCGGGTGCGTGCAGGGCGTTGATACAGTCCTCAAATTTTGAGAAAAGCTCGCCCGAGCGGACGTCTATCGAAACGGCTATTTTATTGATAACATTGTCTGACTTGACGATAAAATCTGCAAAGCTCAATAAAAGCTCCGGAGGCATATTGTCAATGCAATAATAGTCGATGTCCTCGAAATAATTGACAGCGCTCGACTTACCTGCGCCTGACATTCCGGTTACAACAATTATCTTCATACAAGATTCACCTCGTTAATCAACAAACTCAATTTCGCATTCGAGTGAAAAGCCTGTTTTTTCCTTAACTATTCTCTTAACATCCGAAACAAGTGTTAAAACATCGCAGGCTGTTGCTCCGCCTAAATTTATAATAAAGTTGGCGTGCTTTTGCGAAACCTGCGCACCGCCGACTTTATATCCCTTCAATCCGCTTTCCTCAATGACAAGACTGGCAAACGTGCCCTCTGGTCTTTTAAATGCCGAACCGGCGCTCGGGTACTCAAGCGGCTGACGTGATTTTCTGCGGTTCATCAGCTCATCCATCTTTGACTTTATCTCATCGTAGTCGCCTTTTGCCAAATTATATTCAGCGCTCAAAACTATTTCACCGGACTCTTTAAATCTTGAGTGCCTGTAGCCGAAATCAAGCTCATCCTTTTGATAGGTCACTATGTCTCCGCTCGGAGTAAGGCAGGTAACGGCTGCAACAATATCCTTCATCTCGCCGCCGTATGCTCCGGCATTCATATACACTGCGCCGCCGACGGTTCCGGGTATTCCCCATGCAAACTCCATACCGCACAGCGACGAATCAAGTGCAGTACGGCAAACCTTTGAAAGCATTGCTCCTGCCGACGCTGTTATTTTATTATCGGACACTGAAATATCTGAAAAATCGTGTCCCATTAAAAATATAACACCGCTGTAGCCATCGTCAGAGAACAAAACATTTGAGCCGTTGCCCAATACCATGTATTTTACTCCGGCTGCGTTTGCGGATTTAACAAGCTGCGAAAGCGATTCATGACTGTTAATAAACACCATCAGCTCGCACCTTCCGCCTATTTTAAAGGTTGTGTAAGCACTGAGCGGTTCATCCGCAGCGCATTTGCAGCCTAATTGCTGAGCCTCGTATGCTATTGCGGCTATTTTTTCGTTGGGCATATATAATTGACCTTTCAAAAAACTTAAATATCTAAATGCGGACGTTTTTTCAGTATTCTTTCACGCAGTGAATCCCAATCGGCGTTTGCAATAAGCCTTTGGGGAAAATCAAGCTCGGAAAGTATTTTTTGAGCAACCGGAACGGTGCCTACTGCGTCCCAAAAATGAGCGTCCGAGTTTACCACTATAGGACAATCATACTTTTTGCACAGATTGAGTATCGGCACAACATTCGTTGCAGAGCCCTTTTTAAGCTTTATCGAACTTTCATTGATTTCGACAAGCTTATCATACTCCTTAAAAGCCTTGATAGCCCGTTCATGCTCAAACGGGAAGTAATCGGTTGTCGGATGACCTATAACGTCTACATACGGATTCTGACAAAGCTTTATGTATCCGTCTGTAACGACCTTAGGGTCTTGGGACAGCTCCGCAAATGTATACTTGTGATAGGACGCAACAACCCATTCCATATGCTTAAGCTCTTTTTCATCCATATCAACGTCGCCGTTATAATTATATATGTTTACCTCTGCACCTTTAAGAACAGTCACAGAGCATATGGTTCTCGGCAAAACCCGAAGGTTTCTGAAATGCCAAAGGTGGGGTGAGTCGGGCATCATAGTGAAGTGGTCCGTCATCGCCAAAGCCTTTAAGCCGATTTCGTTTGCGTATCGGCAGTTTTCGGTTATAGTCGAATAAGCGTGAGTCGACGCAACTGTATGTGTATGCAAGTCTGCTTGTATAAGCAAGTTTTTCCCTCTTTTCAAATATTAAAAATCAACCCAGTTTGAAACGGTCTCGCTTCCTTCCATCTCAAGACCCAAGTTGCTCAAAAGCTCCTGAGCAGCGTTGTAGCCCATCTTCTTTTGACGGTTGTTCATAGCTGCAACCTCGAGTATTACCGCCAAGTTACGTCCGGGCTTGACAGGGATGGTGATACTCGGAACGTTTACGCCCAAAATATTTGTATACTCTGAGTCAACGCCCATTCTGTCGTATACTCTGTCGGGATCCCAAGGCTCAAGCTTAACAACAAGGTCTATCTTTTCAGTCATTTTAACTGCGCCCATACCAAATAGACGCCTTGCGTTGACGATTCCTATGCCTCTGAGCTCGATAAAGTGGCGAATGTTATCGGGAGATGAGCCGACAAGCGATATTGCAGATACCTTTTTAATCTCAACGGCATCGTCAGCAACAAGTCTGTGTCCTCTCTTGACAAGCTCAATAGCAGTTTCGGATTTACCGACGCCGCTCTCACCGACAATAAGCACGCCTTCGCCGTAGATTTCGATCAAAACGCCGTGTCGGGTGATTCGTTGAGCTAAATTCAGATTAAGGAACGCAATCGTTTGAGCCATGACGGCTGAAGTGTCAAGAGCAGTTGAAAAAATCGGGATACTGTTGAGCTTTGCTGCGTCCAGCATTTCGGGGAACGGTTCATGGTCCTTGGTTATTATCAAAGCAGGGAATTTATACGAGAACAATGTGTCCAAAACTCTTTTTCTCTCATCGTCTTCAAGACCCTTTAAGTAGGCAAATTCGGTATTTCCGCATATTTGAATCTTCTCGGTGTTGAAATAGGCATAAAAACCGGTGAGCTGCAAGCCGGGACGGTTTATGTCGTTATTTGTTATCATGATTTTTGAAAGGTCCTTGGGGGTATAGACCGTTTTCAATCCAAGCTCCTTTGCCAGCTTTTCAAGTGATACTGAGTATTTTTCCGCCATTGCAATCTTCCTTTCTCAATATAAAAATTTCCTTAAAGACTGATTTCGCCTTCGTCAATCATATTTTGAACAGCCAATAGTACTCCGGCCTTTCCGGTAGGATATGTAATACCGCCCTGAAGCCATGCGGCGTACGGCTCTCTTATAGGTGCGTCGCACGAAAGCTCAATAGAAGCTCCCATTGTAAATGCTCCCGCCGCCATTATAACCTTTGAGTCATACCCGGGCATATCCCACCCCTCGGGAGTTACATAGCTGTCAATAGGCGCTCCTTTTTGAATACCCCTTATGAATGACGTCAATGTCTTTTCGTTTTTAAACATTACGGACGCAATTATATCCGCTCTTTTTTCTCCTGCCTTCGGAAGCGACTCAAAGCCCAAAAGGCTCAAAAGCCTGCAGGCAAACTCAGACGTTTTCAAAGCGGCACTGACAATTTCGGGAGCCAAGAAAAATCCCAAGAACATCTCTCTGTTCTGATTAAGAGTTGCGCCTATCTCCTTGCCCATGCCGATGCAGGTCAGTCTGTTTGCGCACAGCTCTATTAAATCCTTCCTGCCGGCAATATATCCGCCTGTGGATGCAATTGCTCCGCCCGGATTTTTTATCAGCGAGCCCATGATTAAATCCGCACCGACGTCTAAAGGCTCTTTTTTCTCAACAAACTCGCCGTAGCAGTTGTCAACCATTACAATAGCATTCGGGTTCGACTCCTTAACTGTCTTTATCATCTTTTCAATGTCGTCAACAGTGTACGACGGTCTTGTCGAATATCCCCTTGAGCGCTGAATATACGCAACCTTAGCGTCTTTAACACGTTCGCTTATTCTTTCAAGGTCAGGCATACCGTTTTTCAAGAGCTCAACCTCTTCATACTCTATGCCGAAATCCATCAGCGAGCCGCTGCCCTTTTCACCGCGTTTTCCGATTATTTCTTCCAGCGTATCATACGGTGCTCCGCAAAGCATTAAAAGCTTATCCTTTGGTCTCAAAACTCCGAAAAGTGCGACCGAAAGAGTATGCGTACCGTTTACAAAATTATGGCGAACGAGTGCGTCCTCTCCGCCGAAAGCCTGAGCGTAAACTTTATCTAAGGTTTCTCTGCCCAAATCGTTATAGCCATAGCCCGTAGTACCGTGAAGCGCAGTCTCTGAAACATTGTTTTGTGTAAACGCAGCTAAGACCTTCATTCCGTTGTACTGTGCCACCTCATCGATATGCGCAAAAGCGTCCTTACACTCAGACTCTGCCTTGTTTGCCAAGGCTATCAGTTTGTCGTCAATTTTAAAAAAGCTGTTCATAGTTTTTCTTGTCCTTTAATTTTAAAATGATGTCGTTTCCTATTTCCTCATAGCCCAAAGACCTGTAGTAATCCCAAGTGCTTTCATCGGCTGTCAAATAGCATTCATAGCCCTCGCTTTTCATCTGAAAAGCAGCCTTGCCCAAAAGCGTTCTTGCATAGCCCTTTCCCCTGTCGGCTTCGGGTGTCGCAACGTCTGTTATATAAGCCATGCCGTTTGAGCGGCATCTGACCGTCAAAACAGAGCTGTGATAGGAATAAACCCTTGTTATGTCCTTATTGCGACGTCTTACGGTATCGGTAAGCCACAAGCCGTAATGTTCGTCCTTGCCGTTAAATGCCGTTGCAAATACAGTCTCCATATAAGGCTCCGAGTTAAGCTCTGAGGAGTCCTGTCCGGGTATAACCTTAAAAAAGCATCTTTTAATTCTTTGATACTCGCTTATTCCCATTTTTGAATAAAGCTCGGGAGGCATCTCGGCAAAATAGGGCGACTTAAATCTTATAAACTCGTCGGATTCTCTTATACATCCGCTTGAAAGTGATGCGCCGTCCAATATGTCGGCTGTCATTGAACCGTTTAAGCAGGCAAAAACGCCTATTCTTTTACCTGATTTCATCAGCTCGTAAAACTCACAAAAGTCATACTCTGTTCCGTATGTCATCATGTGAGACAAGATAATTCTTGCGTAGTGAGAATTGCGAAGCCTTATATCAGTGCTTTCAAGACTGTCTATTCTTCTTATCATTACTTCAATCCGCTCACAAGCGATTTATAATGTCTTCCTCTGACCTCGAAGTTTGGATACATATCAAACGATGCGCAGGCAGGAGACAAGGTTACAATATCGCCCTCAACTGCGTTTCGGCGTGCAAGCTCAACCGCCTGAGCCATGTCCGCAGCGTGCAGAATCTTTAGCTCATCCGGATTGTAATAAGGCGTGTCCGTGACTGCTTTTTCAATCTTGTCCGCTGTTACTCCCATCAATATCAAGGTTTTGACATACTTATTGACAGGCTCGGCAAGCGGCTCAAAGGGTATCTTTTTATCGTATCCGCCGGCAATCATTATTATTTTCGTATTAAACGATTTAAGACCGGCTATAACTCTTGTCGGGCTGGACGCTATAGAATCGTTATAGTACTTTACACCGTCAAGCTCTCTGACAAATTCAATTCTATGCTCAACTCCGCCGAAGTGTCTTGCAACATGGCATATAGAATCTATCGAAACGTCTCCCCAGACGGCTGAAATAGCTGCAAGGTAGTTTTCAACGTTATGCTCTCCGGGAATTTTAATTTTATCAGCCGAAATGATTTTCACTGTCTTTCTGCCGTCGCAGTAGCAAAGCATTCTGTCGGAATTGAGATATGCTCCTACCTTGACCGGCGACAGCCTTGAAAATGTTGAAAGACTGCCCCTGACGTGCTCTGTGAGCTTCATGGTTTCGGCGTTGTCAGCATTTAAAACTGTCTTTGAAAAGGCGTTTTGATGGTCTAAAATATTGCACTTTGCGCCTATATACTCCTCCATAGTTCCGTGAACGTCCAGATGATTGGGGGCGATGTTTGTTATAACCGCAACGTCAGGCGATTCACGCATTGAAATGAGCTGAAAGCTTGACAGCTCAACCACTGCAAAATCCGTTTCCGAAATGCTTTCAATTCTCGGCAATAGCGCCTTTCCGATATTTCCGCCGAGCCAGACGGTGTAGCCCTCCTTCTTTAAGAACTCGGATATCAGAGTTGTTGTGGTGGTCTTACCGTCAGAGCCGGTAACTGCGTAAATTTTGCAGGGGCAAAGCTCAAAAAACGACTCCATCTCACTTGTTACAACAACCCCCGCCTGCCTTGCCTGCATGAGCATAGGATTGTTGTAATACATACCCGGAGTTCGGTATACAACATCAAAATCTGTCAGGCTGTCAAGATATGCCTCGCCCAAAACAAAATGTGCGCCCTTTTCGCTGAACTCAGTGTATATTTCAGGGTCAAATGCGGACCTGTCTTTTTTATCTAAAACCGTAACGTCTATGCCCTTTGAAAGAAACAAACGTATCAGCTCGGTGTGGCTCACGCCTGTTCCTATAAATGCAACTTTTTTATCCTTTAACGCTTCAAAAAATCTTTGTGTTTTGTTCATAAAATCAAACCTTTCGTGAATGCTGATTAATCCTTTAATATTATATACCAAACTCATGCAGATTTCAATCAAAAATTTGTTGAATGATAGAAAAGAAGAGGTCAATTATATTTTAAAATTTGTGGGATACTCTAAATTATTAATTTGTTATTGTAAATGTGAAAGTTTTATTATATAATTATCGTTGGCATTATGGGGTATCATGCTGCCGAAAAATTCATTTATAAAGGAGACAAAGAAAGTAATTGAAAAATACTATCATCAGCTTACGAAATGCTGTTGTTGAATACGACGGAGTGCAAATACTCAAGAGTATCAACCTCGACATCGTCGACAAGCAGTTCGTAACACTACTGGGTCCTTCAGGCTGCGGTAAAACCACAACTCTGAGGATTATTGGCGGTTTTGCCGAAATGGCAAGCGGTGAGTTATTTTTTAACGGCGTAAAGATCAACAACCTCCCGCCGCACAAGAGAGAGGTTAATACAGTCTTTCAAAAGTACGCACTATTCCCCCATTTGAATATCTACGATAACATTGCCTTCGGTCTGCGAATTAAAAAGCTTCCCGAAAAGGAAATAGCGGCAAGAGTTACCGAGATGCTTGAGCTTGTTAATATGCAGGGCTTTGAAAAGCGATCTATCAATTCGCTTTCAGGCGGTCAGCAGCAAAGAATTGCAATAGCAAGAGCTTTGGTCAACAGACCTAAGGTTTTGCTTTTGGACGAGCCGCTGGGAGCTTTAGACTTAAAGCTCCGAAAGGAAATGCAGATTGAGCTTAAGCGAATGCAGCAGGACCTTGAGATAACGTTTATATACGTCACTCATGACCAAGAGGAAGCGCTCACAATGTCTGATACGGTTGTCGTCATGAAGGACGGCTGCATTCAGCAGATCGGCGCTCCGCAGGATATTTACAACGAACCCATTAATGCCTTCGTTGCAGACTTTATCGGCGAATCAAATATCATCGACGGTATTATGCGCCGAGACTTCCTTGTTGAATTTGCAGGAAAAGAATTTGCCTGCGTTGACAAGGGCTTTGAGCCGGACGAGCTTGTCGACGTTGTTATACGCCCGGAGGACATTAAAGTTGTTCCTCAATACCAGGGCGCGATTGTCGGCGTAGTTGAAAACTGCATCTTCAAGGGCGTTCACTATGAAATCAGTGTCGACTCCCTTGGATACAAATGGATAATTCACTCCACTCAGAGCGAGGAGATAGGAGCGATTATCGGCATGAATGTCACACCGATGGACATTCACATAATGCACAAATCGGAAGCTTGATTACTGATGAAGACTTCTAAGGCTTTAGCCATTCCGTACATAGTATGGATTCTCATCTTCACAATAATCCCTCTCGGCTTGATTGTCGTATTCGCTCTTACCGACTCAAGCGGCAGCTTCACACTGCAAAACCTCTTTGATATGTCAACCTATATGTCAGTCCTGTTTCGTTCTATTTTCTTTGCGATGATTGCAACAATCATTTGCCTGATTTTAGCGTTTCCTGCGGCTTACATTATATCAAGAGCTAAATCGTTCAATCAGTCTTCGCTGATAGTTCTTATAATGGTTCCCATGTGGATTAACTTCATTTTGAGAACCTATGCGTGGATGAAGCTTTTGGATCCCAACGGACTGATCAATAATTTTCTCGGTCTGTTCGGAATCGGTCCTCTCAACCTTATAAACAACGCCGGAGCTGTTATACTCGGTATGGTATACAATTACCTGCCGTTTATGATTCTTCCGCTGTACTCGGTCATGGTAAAAATCGACCAAAGTGTCATTGAAGCGGCTCAGGACTTAGGGTCAAGCAGATTGAGCCTTGTAAGGCGCGTAATACTCCCCTTGTCCATGCCCGGAATTTCAACCGGCGTCATAGCAGTTTTTGTGCCGAGCGTTTCGACGTTCGTCATTTCAAGAATGCTCGGCGGCGGAACTAACGACCTCATAGGCGACATAATCGAATCTCAGTTCTTAGGAACATCCTACAATCCTCATTTAGGCTCGGCTATGGCTTTGGTATTGATGGTTATAGTCTTATTCATGATGAGCCTGTTCAACCAGTTCGGAAATGAAGAGGAGGGTGCGATGATATGAAGAAGCTTTCCTCTAAAATTTATATGTATGCGCTGTTCACATTTTTGTACCTGCCGATACTGGTGCTTATCGTTTTCTCCTTCAATGCGTCTAAATCAATGGCGAGGTGGACGGGCTTTACTTTCGACTGGTATATAAAGCTGTTTCAGGACGAAGCCATAATGTCTGCTCTGCTCAACACGGTTATTGTCGCAGTGGCGGCGTCGGTTCTTTCGACTATCCTCGGAACTATGGCAGCTTTAGGCATTCACAGCATGAAAAAGACCTCAAAGTCTGTCATCATGGGCGTTACCTATATACCCGTTATTAACCCCGAGATCATCATGGGCGTGTCGCTGATGCTTTTATTCAAGTTCTTTGTAGACTCCTTCGGATTTCGGTTCGGATTTGTATCGCTGGTACTGGCACACATTTCGTTTGACGTACCGTACGTAATTTATAACGTCCTTCCGAAGCTTCGCAGCATGAATCCGAATCTCGTAGAAGCGGCTAAGGACTTGGGCTGCAACTCAAAGAAAGCGTTCTTTAAGGTTGTCATACCGGAAATAATGCCCGGCATTTTCTCCGGCTTCTTGATGGCGCTGACTTATTCTATCGACGACTTCGTCATAAGCTACTTCACCTCAGGCGTCAAGGTTCAGACTCTTTCCATTGCTATAGAAGCGATGACAAGAAAGAAAATCAACCCTGAAATCAATGCGCTTTCAGCTATAATATTCGTTGTTATATCTGCCATTCTCATAACAAAGAATATTCTTGAAAACCGCAAGCTCAGACGCGAGAGAGCACAGTTCCGTGCAGCTCAGAGAAAGGAGAGTGCGATATGAAAAGATTTATCGCATTGATTTGCTCACTGCTGCTTATTTGCATGACCCTGTGTTCATGCGGCTCTGACGCAGTCACAGACGAAGAGGATATATCAACATATCTTGATCCGGAGCTTTTATCCGACTATGATTACACTAAGTTTATGGGTCAGGACATTGAGATAAACGTCGCCAACTGGGGCGAGTATATGTCCTTAAATGAGCCTGATATGCTGGATGTAAATAAGGCATTTGAAAAGCTCACAGGTATAAGCGTCAACTACAATACAGTTGCCACCAACGAGACGCTTTACTCGAAGCTGTCATCGGGCGGAGCGCCGTATGACATCATCATTCCCAGTGATTATATGATTTCAAGGCTTATAAGCGAAGGCTTTTTGCAAAAGCTCAATTTTGACAATATCCCCAACATCAAAAACGTCTCCCCCGGCTATTTGAACCCGACATATGACCCGAGCAACGAGTATTCTGTGCCGTATCTTTGGGGAATGGTTGTAATAATCTACAACACAACCATGGTAGACGAGGAGCTTACGTCCTGGAGCAGTCTTTGGGATGAAAAGTATAAGAATAACATCTTGATGTTTAATAACCCCAGAGACGCATTCGGAATAGCCCTGTCATATTTGGGCTACTCCCTGAACACACAGGATCCGAGCGAAATAGAGCAGGCTATGCTTCTTTTGAAGGAGCAAAAGGAAATTGTTCAAAGCTATGTAATGGATGAAATATTCGACAAGATGGAAGGCGGCTCCGCTGCAATCGCCCCCTACTACGCCGGCGACGCAGTTACCATGATGGACGACAACCCGGATTTGACCTACTGCATTCCGAAGGAAACCACCAACTTATTTGTCGATGCGATGTGCATACCGACTACGGCTGAGAACAAAGAAGCAGCGGAGATGTATATAAACTTCCTGTGCGAGCCTGAGGTTGCGCTCGCCAACGCAGATTACACCGGTTATTCTACACCGAATGCGGCGGCATATGAGCTTTTGGATGATGAAGTTAAGTATAATCCGCTTCAGTATCCCGGGGATGAATACATCGAAAACAACACGGAAATTTTTATTAATCTTTCCGAGGAAACAAATACTCTCATGCAGTCGATGTGGAATCAGCTCAAGATTGATGAAACAAGTCCATGGATCGTGCCTATATTCTTGGTATTGCTTTTAGGAGCTACGATATTTGTCAATGCTCGCAGGGCAAAAAAGAAAAATGACGACCGTTATTGATAGTTTGTTTTTTGCGGCAAGGTGTGCTATAATAGCTGTAGTATCTAAATACACCGGCAGGCTTCGTGCTGAAACACAATTATCGTACAACAATTAAAAGCTTTTGATATATTTTGCCCGTTGCGACTTAGGGCAGACTAATCAATATGTAATAAAGTTTTTGTCTGAGGCTTGGCTTTTCGGACGAAAGCAGATAAATGAAAAAAATCTGAAAAATAAAAATGGAGGATTGATTCAAATGTCAAAGCTTAAGAAAACCTCACAAGTATTCAACCCAACGGCAAGCGTTGCACCTTTAGGAATAATTGCAATGGACGGCGCTAAGGAGCTGGGCGAAAAGATAAACGATTATCTTGTAACCTGGGCTAAGCAGTCGGGACAGGATGTAGATTCGTTCTTAATCCCCTGCAAGTGTCCGAGATTCCAGTCAGGAGACGGCAAGGCACTCATATCCAAGACGGTAAGAGGAATGGATTTATTTATCGTTTGCGATACAGGAAACTATTCCTGCACATATCCCTTTTTCGGTTATGAAAATCATATGTCCCCTGACGATCACTACCAGGACCTCAAGCGTATAATTCAGGCTGCCGGAGGAAAAGCACACAGAATCAACGTCATAATGCCTATTCTGTACGGCGGACGTCAGCACAGAAGAAGCTTCCGTGAATCTTTAGACTGTGCTTGGATGCTTCAGGAGCTTCACAGCATGGGCGTTCAGAACATTTTGACCTTCGACGCTCACGACCCGAGAGTAATGAACGCAGTTCCGCTTATGGGCTTTGACAACATCATCCCCTATTATCAGGTTCTGAAGTGTATGTTTAAGTCGATTGACAACTTCAAGGTTGACCCTCAGCATTTTATGGTAGTTTCACCCGACGAGGGAGGAATGAGCAGAAATATGTTCTATGCCTCTGTAATGGGCGTAAACCTCGGAATGTTCTATAAGAGAAGAGACTACTCTACGGTTGTAAACGGTCGAAACCCGATAGTAGCTCATGAGTACTTGGGCAACGACGTTGAAGGCATGGACATTTTCATCGCAGACGACATCATTTCATCCGGTGAGTCAATGCTCGACATTGCCTACGAGCTGAAAAAGCGCAACGCAAAGAGAATATTTGCATATGCTACATATACGATATTCACATCCGGTCTTGAAAGCTTTGATAAAGCATATAAGGACGGCGTTATAGACGGCGTGTTCGGAACTAACCTCACCTACTCAACCGATGAGCTAAGGTCAAGAGAGTGGTTCCACCTTGTCGACTGCTCTAAGTATGTCTCATACTTTGTAGCCGCATTGAACCACGATTTGTCGGTCAGCGAGATTATCGACCCGCACGCAAAAATCGCCGCACTTCTTGAAGCGCAGAAAAACGCATAAAATAAAGCGTACTCACTGTTGAATGCTTTTCAGCGGTGAGTACGCTCAAATTAATTTAAGTGAAAGGAATGATTTTGTTGCTCAAGGAAATTAATGTCGGCGAGCTTACTCTCAATCCGTTTGAGAAAATCGGCAAGGATTGGTGCTTGATAACTGCCGGAGATTCAGATTGTTTCAACACAATGACAGCGTCCTGGGGCGGGCTCGGCGTTCTTTGGAACAAAAACGTCGCATCGTGCTACATAAGACCGCAGCGCTACACCAAGGAATTTGTCGACAGGTACGAATACTTCACACTCACCTTCTTCCCCGACGGCTACCGTGACGCATTAGCTCTCTGCGGAAGAGTTTCGGGACGTGACCACGACAAGCCGAAGGAAACAGGGCTTACCCCGGTATCGACCGGCGAAAGTGTTACATTTGAGGAAGCATCTTTGGTTTTAGTCTGCCGAAAGCTTTTTGCTCAGGAAATGAAGGAAGAATCCTTCATCGATAAGGAAGTTCTGAAAAAGAATTATCCCAACATGGATTTACACACTATTTATTTCGGCGAGATTGTAAAAGCGTATTCAAACTAAGAATAATCAAAAACCCCCTTTCATAAACTCATCATAGGACGAGTCATGGAAGGGAGTTTTATTATGCAGGAATTTACACATGAAAGCGGATTAAGTCAAAAGGAAGCCGAGAAAAGGCTCGAAGAATACGGCAAAAACCGCTTGGAATCTAAGAAAAAGCAGAATGCGATAAAGATTTTCTTCTCGCAATTCAAGGACGTTATGGTGCTGATTTTGCTCGGAGCAACGCTCATATCCGTTTTTATGGGCGAGCTTTTGGACGCTGTTACAATAGTGCTGATTGTCTTGTTGGACGCAATACTCGGCTTTATTCAGGAATACCGAACGGAAAAAACTATGGAGGCACTTGAAAAGCTGACGTCCCCCACCGCCAAGGTTTTAAGAGACGGTAAAAGGACAGAGCTTGACGCCTCGCTGATAGTCCCCGGAGACATTGTGTTTATTGAATCAGGTGACAGAGTCCCGTGCGACGGAATCGTTGTCGAGGAAAACGGTTTGTGGTGCGATGAAGCGATACTGACAGGCGAATCGGAAGCCGTCAGAAAGAGTACATACGACAATCAAAATGTGAGTATGGGCACATCCGTCACAAGAGGAAATGCAGTAATTCGCTGTGACAAGACAGGTATGCAGACCAAAATGGGTCAAATGTCAAAGCTTATAGACGAAGCCGGAAACGATGAAACTCCGCTTCAAAAGAAGCTTGCGTCCTTGGGACGAGTTTTATGTGTCATTTGCATAGCTGTGTGCTTTATAGTGGCGATTGCAGGAATTGTCAGAGGCGAGCCGGTATTTGATATGCTTATGACAGGCATAACTATAGCTATTGCCGCCATTCCCGAGGGTCTGCCTGCAACAGTTACAATAGCGCTTGCCTTAGCCGTTAGACGAATGCTGAAGCGAAACGCACTCGTCCACAAGCTCCACTCGGTTGAAACCTTGGGATGCACAACCGTTATCTGCACGGACAAAACCGGAACGCTTACAGAAAATAAAATGAGCGTAACAAGGATTTGGTCAGATAAATGCGACTACACGCTGACAGGCTCGGGTCGAAAAAGAGAGGGCGGACTTATGCTGAACGGCAAGCCGTGCACTGCTTCGAGCAAGGTCAAAGAGCTTTTAACCTGTGCTTCCCTGTGCAACAATGCCGAGGCAACACTGAATAACGGCGAATACACAACAAACGGCGACCCGACAGAAGCAGCGCTCATAATTGCCGCAGAGAAATGCGGTATTCTTCATTCACTGCTTAAAGACAAATACAAGCGCATAAACGAGGTGCCGTTTGAAAGCGAGACGAAGAGGATGAGCGTTACGGTATCCTCGGAGTCTGGCAAGCGTGTGTACATAAAGGGTGCGCCTGATATCGTTATAAAGGAATGCTCACACATTTTAACCGACTTGGGTAGCGTGCCTATTAACGCAGAATACTTAGCTGAGCTAAAGCAAGCAGTCGAAAAATACGCAAAAAGCGCTCTTAGAGTTATGGCATTTGCCTATTCAGAGCCGAATAAAAATGAGGTTGTCCTTTTGGGGCTTGTCGGTATGCTCGACGCTCCCCGTCCGGAGGCTAAAGCTTCCTGCGATGAATTAAGGCGTGCCGGTATCAAAACCGTTATGATAACGGGCGACCACAAGCTTACGGCGGAAGCTATAGCAAAAGAGGTCGGAATACTGAGGTTCGGCTCAATTTCACTTAGCAAGGATGAGCTTGACGCTTTGAGCGACACTGAGCTGGACAGGGTCATAGAAAGAGTAAGCGTATTTTCAAGAGTTGACCCAAAGGATAAGCTCAGAATTGTCAGCTCTTTAAAAAGAAAGGGTCACATTGTCGCAATGACAGGTGACGGAGTTAACGACGCTCCTGCCATCAAGGAAGCCAACATCGGCGTTGCGATGGGAAAGCAAGGCACAGACGCCTGCAAGCAGGCTGCCGACCTGATTCTTTTAGACGACAACATATCCACACTTTGCGAAGCTGTTAAGCAGGGACGAACGATTTATTCAAACATCCGAAAATTCGTCAGATACCTGATTTCCTGCAACATCGGCGAGGTTATGGTCATGTTCTTGTCGATAATATCAGGCCTGCCGGTTATATTGCTGCCGACTCAGATACTGCTTGTAAACTTAGTTACGGACGGTCTGCCGGCAATTGCCTTAGGTCTTGAAAAGACGGAAAAAGCAGTTTTAGACATGAAACCGAAGCAGTTTTCGGGAAGCTTTTTCAGCGGCGGACTTTTGAGCAAAATCATCATTCGCGGCATACTTATAGGAATCTGCACGCTCGGATGCTTTGTATACTCACTTTATATCGGAACAAGCTTGGAAACGGCAAGAACCTGCGCTCTTGTCACCCTTATTGCAAGCCAGCTGATCCATGTTTTTGAATGCAGGTCGGAAAGCGTTTCGATTTTCAGGATGAATCCGTTTAAAAATGCTGCACTTATAGCGTCGGTGCTGATTTCTGCTGCTGCAACGCTTGCCTGCGTATATGTTCCTGCGCTTTCTGTGGTTATGGAAACAACACAGATCAGTCTTTATCAAATGGGATGCTCCTTGATATTTGCGGCTGCCGTGCCTGTCATCTCGGGTATTATAATGCTTGTTTTTAAAAAGAAGAATTAGCAGTTAAGTAATTACCGACTGTAAACTATAATATATAAAACGCTCATGCTTTTATTTCAGCATGGGCGTTTTATAATATCATCCGATTCCAAAGCACCTGCGGTATTTGAGCGGTGTTATCCCTTTGCTTTTTACAAACTGCTGAATAAAATGACTGCTTGAACCGAACCCGACAGACACTGCGATTTCTGCAACTGACATATTTGCGTTAGACAGCAGTACGCATGCCTGCTCTATACGGTAATTTCTAAGATAGTCGGTAAAATGCTGATGAAAATGCTCGCAAAAAAACGTACTGAAATATTTCGGGGAGATTCCCACCTCTGTCGATATGTCGGCAACTGTAAGCTTATACGAATAGTGATTGTGAATATACTCAAGTATCTTCTTGCAGGTTTCTTCATTCTTTGTGGGGCAAAGCGATACAAAAGCGTCAGCTTGAGCGAGCTTTGCCGCTGTCATCAAAAGGATAGCTTTTGTCATCATCTCATAAGCCGGCGGTCTTTGTTTTTGAAGCTCAATTGCGTATAAAATCAGCCGACTCTGTTCTTCATTTTGACAAAACATCAGCGGCAGTCCGAGCTTGCCGTCTGCCAAAAAGCTAATATACTTTTGCTGGTCATGGTCAGCTATGGCAAATTTTAAATTCTCCCACGGAAAAATGAATATATCTAATTGAGTTTCGGGCACATTGCTGTGAAAGCTGTGAACCTGTCCCGGGTTTATACATACGATGTCGCCCGGGTGGAGTGCTATAAGGTTACCGTCCAAAAACAGATTGAGCTCTCCGCTTGTGACAGACAAAATCTCCACATCGTCCTGCCAGTGAAGCATTGCCGCAACCTGATTTCCGCCGTACGGCATATGATACAGCACAAAAGGATAGGCCTGACTGCCGCGCAGAAGATTTTCTCGCATCTCCTCATTCATTCTTTGTCACCTCTTGCTTATGTAATTCCAATAAAAGTGATATTTTTTCAATGAAATATGATATACACACCTATAATTTTATCAGTAAAATGATATAAAGTCAACAGACTTGAAAGGAGATTTTGCTATGGATTACGCCTCAATGAAGAAAAATTATCTGAACGGATGGCACACATGGAATGTTCGCAGTGTTCTTTCCCATGTACATATGCCGGACGGCTTTGCTTTGAATATTGCTTTTAAGGAATACCGTGAGGGACATTATCTTAAAGAAACGCTGATAGGACGCTTTACAAACGAATACGGACGTGAGCCTGCGGAAACTGCTTTTCCCGGCATTCATGCCTTTGATGAATCATACACCGAAATGACCGTTAAGTGGTGCGATATGGAGATTAAGGTGGAATCAACGGTTGATAATGATGAGCTTACACTTTTAGTTACTCCCGTAAAAAAGCAGCTCAAGCCCGCCATGCTGGTGCTTGAGGGCGGATATCTGTGGAGAAAAAACGGCTGGGTGGAGACTGTCGGAAATACATTAGTCGCCCACGGAGCGGACGAAAAAACCGTATACACCACCGGCAAGCCGATGCTTGACCTGAACATACCTGTACAGACCGCCTGCTTATGCGTTGAACTTGATACTGCTGTTGCGTTTACGACAGGCTCGCCTCGTGATATCAAGACGGTTGAGAAGCTTATAGCCGAGCGGCGTCAGGCATACCACGAAAGAACCATGAGGTTTGGCGATATGCAGCAAATGTATGAGGCTATGGAGTGCGCTTTGACGTGGGACACTATATATGACGCCAAGCACGACAGGGTGATATCGCCGGTCAGCAGGCTTTGGAGCATATCGAGCGGCGGCTATGTTTTATTCTGCTGGGACAACTTCTTTGCAGGCTTTATGGCAAGCCCCGGCAGCCGTGAGCTTGCTTACAGCAATCTTCGAGAAATACTCAACGAGCGCACCGAGGACGGCTTTGTTCCCAACTTTGCCTATGCCACCGGTCAGTGCAGCGCCGACCGCTCTCAGCCGCCTGTAGGAAGTGCTATGCTTTTGGAGGTTTACCGCATTCATCGGGAAAAGTGGATCATTGAGGATATGTATTCCGACCTGCTTGCATGGAATCGCTGGTTCTATGAGCACAGAATGAACGACAGCGGCGCACTTTACTGGGGCAGTGAAAAAATACCCGAGCTTTACGGCAACAGATGGGAAACCGACGGCGTTCATTCAACCTTCGGCGCAGCCATTGAAAGCGGCTTGGATAATTCGCCGATGTATGACGATATACCGTTCAACAAAGAAACCAACCGTCTTGAGCTTGAGGACGTCGGCTTGACGGGACTGTACATTCTTGACTGCCGTTCCTTAATAGAGCTTGCAAAAATCATCGGCAGGGATGAGGACGTCGACGAGCTTTCCGAGCGTATGGAAAAAGCCTGTGAGGGCTTGGAAACGCTTTGGGACGAGGAAAACGGCTTTTACTACAACCGCAGAACCGATACCGGTGAGTTTTCCCGAAGAATATCCCCTACTAACTTCTACGCCTTGTTTTCGCCTGATGTCTCCTTAGAACGTCAAAGACGCATTGCCGACGAGCATTATTATAATCCGGATGAATTTTATGGCGATTGGATGCTGCCGTCTATTGCCCGAAACGATATTGCCTACCCTGACCAAAATTATTGGCGTGGGCGTGTCTGGGCGCCGCTTAACTTCTTGGTCTACATGGCGCTTGCCCGTGCCGAGCTTGATGATGTGCGCCGTGACTTAGCGGAAAAGTCGGCAAAAGTATTTATGAAGGAGTGGACAGAGCACAGGCACGTCCACGAGAATTACAGCAGCATTACAGGCGACGGCTGCGATTCCGGCAACAGCGACAAGTTTTATCACTGGGGAGCTTTGATGTGTGCAGTCGCTTTGGCAGAATCAGGATATATTAAGGATTTCGGAAAACCGTTAGCCTCGGAGGGAAAAATACATGAATAAATCTATGACAAGGATAATAACCACCCTGCTTTCTGTTCTGACAGTCATCAGCGGTGCTGCGCCGTTAAAAGCTGATGCTCCATCGGCTTCGGGAACAATGAGAAGAAAGGTTTCACCGCAGCAGCCGATGTGGATAGCTCACATTGACACATGGAACAATGCCGACCCCGAAAAAATCATCGACCTCATTCCTAAAGATATTCTCCCCTACATAGTTTTTAACATCTCCCTCGACCCGGGCTGGGATCAGGAAAAACAGCAGTTCGAGCGTGTTGAGTATGGCTATGAAACTGCTAAGTCATGGCTCAGAGTATGCTCTGAGCGCAAGGTATGGGCTATGATTCAGCCTGCCGCAGGAGGTACAACACACTTCCCTGATTACGACCCGTCCGTCACAGACTACGAGCAAACCATCTACGGCGAGTTCTTCAGAGATTATCCCTGCTTCATCGGCTTCAACTACTGCGAGCAGTTCTGGGGCTTTGACAACTATGTCAAGGGCTTTCCTGTGACCGCAGAAGAGCGATACATTCATCTTGCCGGGCTTTTAGAGCTTTGCAATAAATACGGCGGTTATCTTATCGACAGCTGGTGCGGAAATGAGTGGGCGGCGTCAATAAACCCCATCGCCATGCTGAGCCTTGTTCCGCAGTTTGAGGAAGCAGCACGCAAATACAGCGACAACTTTATTCTGCTTGAGAAATTTACGTCTATATCATACTTATACGATATGGAGAGCTTGGTACTCGGAACTTATCTTTCCGGCTATTGCGGAAATTTCGGAATCCGCTATGATTCTTCAGGCTGGACAGGCGGAGACGGCAGCTATTCCGGTCACTATACGCCCGATTACACCCTTGCAACGGGGCTTTCGGTTCATCTTGAAAGGATGATACTAAACGGGGCAACGGTTATAGACGGTCCTGAGCTTATATGGGTTGACGATTTTAAAGAAACCGAACCGCTGACCGATAAAAAGGGCTACAGCGTCAGAAATTGGGAGACAACAGCTCAGTTCGACAATGTCTTTGTCGATATGTACAGAAAGATTTTATCGGGGGCTTTTAGGATTCCTTCAAGGGAAGAGATCATAAAGCGGACTAAGTTTATTCTGGTTAATGATTTGGAAACAGGAACGGACGATGAGAAATATTCTATACCCGAAAATCTACTTGAAGGTCTTTATAAGATGGATGGCGACGGCAATCTTAAGGATAACCATTCGTTTTATAAATCAACGGGACGGTATCCCACTATTCCGATAACAGCCGGCTTTGCCGACAAAAAGTATAGGGATTTGTTTGAACGTGTCATCCCTAAATCCGAGTACAAATCGACGTGGCAGGACGAGCAAGTGAAAATCTCCGAGCTGAATGAAGCCTTTGAGCAGGAATACACCGGCGACCTTTACGCCGCTCATTTTGAAAACACATGGATAACCTATAATCCGTACAAAAAGGAGCAGACCGCTAAAGCCCTGATACCTTTCAAGTACAACACTGCACAAAGCATCGGTCTTGAATACAACCGTTACACTACAGGCTTTATCAGTGAGTTTTCAGACAGCGTCGAGATATATTTAAACAACTACAACGACAGAAATTCAAAAGAGCTAAAAACAGACATTATCACCATCAACAGTGCTGAAAATAAGCCAGACGTAAGGTTCACCGACCGCGGAAACGGTATAACAAAAGCTGATTTTACTGAAGACTGGTCAGACGGAGTATATACCTTATCCGTAAGTCATAACGGTCCTGTTGACATCACTGTCCTGTGTTCGGGAAGCGGAGCAAACAGGCTCACCGAATACACAAAAGCGGCTGTAGTCAAGCCGACAGCTCCGCAGGCTTACTACGGAACACTTCAGCACGAGGCTGAGCTGTTTGATACCTGCAATGTTGAAGCTGTCATAAAAAACGGCGTCGACGGCAGAATCAGGAACTATCTTGCGCAGGGCTATCTTTTGATGGGAATGCAAAAGGGAGCAAAAGCTTCCGAGACGTTTACAGCTGAGCAATCAGGGCTGTATACTCTCAATCTGCGTTACCGCTCCGGCGGAGACACAGCTGATGTATACATCAACGGCAAAAAGACAAGGATAGAGCTTTCGGATACTAACGGCGAATGGGCTGCGGTCCCAATTAATGCGCAGCTCAAAAAAGGCAAGAACAGCTTTGAAATAAGGCTGAATGATGATTTAAAATCCAAGCTATACATAGATTGCTTCACCGTTGATTTAGTCAAGGCAGGCAATAACAATAAATCGCTGTTACTCGCATTGGGGTTGGCGGCGTTGGTCGTGGTCGGTGCTGCAACAGTATTAATAGCCGTTATTAAGACAAAAGCAGGAAGCAAGAGGATTTAATTCCCGTATGCAAACAATCAAAATACGCCGTGCCGAGATTATATACTTCGGCACGGCGTATTTAATTCATCATTAAAAATCATTGTGTAAATACAATCTGAGCATAGTTATAGAATCCCAAGAACCAGATGTTAAAATCGTGACCGCCGGAGCGTGTCTGCCACAAGAAGTTCTTGCCGTCCTTAAGCTTATCGGTCAAATCGCAGATTGTCGGCTTGCCGTCTTCTCCTATACCCATGGCTGCCGAGTGGCTCCACATTGCGATTCCGTCCTCGGTTCCGCAGATGTTATAAAAATACTTGATATCGTAATCGGGGAACTTTTCAAGCTTCTTGGCAATCTCAGCCGCTGAATATGTAGTTGGGCAGGAGCTAAAGCCTCCGAAGTAGCTGAACATATCAAGACATTCGCAAAGACCGATATTTGTTGTCTGCATTCCGCCCATTGAAAGACCTGCGCAGGCTCTGTGCTCACGGGCGGCTGTTATGTCATAGCCCTCGCTGTAGTCGGCGTAGGTTGCATAGTTAGCGTCAACATAAGGAACTAAGTCGTTTCTAAGCTCCTGACCGAACAAATAGAACGAATTGTGATCAGAACCGGACGAGTGGTCCTTAGCAGACCTGCCGTTTGGTGTGACAACGATAAACGGCTCAATATCACCATTTGCTATAAGATTATCCATCATCTTCTTGACGTCGGAGTTATCCCCTGTCATTCCCCACTCCCAGACATCGCCGCCTATACCGTGGAACAAATAGCATACATTGTACTTCTTTGATTCATCGTAGTTCGGCGGAAGGTATATATAAGCTTCCTTTGTTATTTCCTCTTTATTACCAAAGTAGTCCTTTGTCGGATATGTAAACCTTTGAATAGATCCACCCTCATCGCATTTTTTCAAATACTCCTTAGGAATCTCATCCACAACGGTTACCTTCTTGGCGCAACCGCCCATTGTGCAAAGTGTCGCTCCCATCATCATAGATAAAAGCAGTGTCTTGAAAAGCCTTTTCATAATTGCCGCATCCCCTTCATAAAATTTATACTCTGCGCACGTTCAGCTCTTGTTATGCCTTTATAATGCGCAAAGACTGCAAGTTCAAAAACAACTATTTTGAACATACATAACTACTTGACCTCGAGATTCTCCCCGATTCTGTTGAGATAGTCGATTAAGCTGTCCTGTTCAGCTTGGGTGAATCCGATAAATGCCTTTGCTTCGATATCGCTGACAATATTGTTGACGGTTTCGGCAACTGTCCTTCCCCGTTCGGTTAAAAAGACAGAAAAAGCCCTTTTGCCTCCGGAAACGTGCGAAACAGCTCTTCTTATAAGACCTTTTTTCTCCATGCTGTTAAGGATAGACGTCATTGTCGCAGGCTCAACATGGCATCTCTTCGCCAAATCCTTCTGCAAAAATCCTTCCTGCTCTGACAGCACGGATAAAACCTTCGGCTGACCCTCGGAAAGATTAAACTTTGCAAACTCCGAACGGCAAGCCTTTCTATGGGCGCTTGAGCCGTAAATCAGCGCCTGATGAAGCTTTTTTGTTTCAGACATTTCATCTCAACCTTTAATTAGATATCTAATAAGCTAATGATATCACATTTCAATTAAGTTATCAAGTATATAGCCGTATTATTTTACAAAACTT